>NZ_JBEJZY010000053.1:0-29990 GCF_040256935.1 Photorhabdus viridis | reverse complement strand
ATTGGAAATCGTCGCTGGCCTAATTGCTTATACATTCCAACCTAAAAAACCGAGCTTGAATTTACGGGATTGTGATATAGCTATTTTTAAACGAAGCTGAGGTTAATTAATCAATAATGTGTTTCAGACCATCAGAACACGAACCCGTAGCGCTGATTGATACCGCATTTAAAAAGGCGTCCCAATGTGATTATGTGTATGACTCGCGGTAAACTACACTAATCTGTTGGCTATCCTCCCATACTACTGGAGCAATAACCACTTGAACACGGGTTCAAGTCCAGTCGGGATGACCAAATTTAAGCTTTTAGATTAGTATATTGAGCCACCTAAACAAGAGTGGCTTGCTTGATCAAAGGCGGTAAATGTTAAAGGCCACCGGGAGGTTCCCCCGATGGCCTTAGCTACGTTTCCGTTATCTATTTCAGAAATGCACGGATCAGCTCTAAAAGCGCGATTAACGCTTTAAGAACGATGATAGCAGTATCAATAAATGCTTTCACCCGGTTTGCTCCTGTTAGGAGCACGACTTAACCAGCCATTGCCTTTACGCTGCCTGTCCGGCTGGCTTCCATCAAGTCAGTTAAGGAATATCGCGCTCTGACCGAGGCACTGAAGCAGCACCACCTGTTCTTCAGCCAGGACTTACGAAAACTTGCGTCAGAGATACACAGGCCAGAACGCTACCCAAAACTAACAGCCGTTGATTATAGGTTTATTTTCAGATGATTCAATCAATTAAAATGGTGAGTTGGTAAAAACAAAAAAACCAACTGGTGAGGTTGGCTTTTTTGTTTTACCCATACAGGGCGCGGGCATCTTTTGTGCTATTACCGAGATTGGTAGCCTCAGTCCTAGCGCGATATTCCTTAACTGACATAACTAGTCTAATGCCTATAGCATAAAATATCAACCTAGGGTGCAGAGTAAAAAAACCTCACATAAATGGAATGATATTTACCCAATCACAGGCGAATACTTCTGTTTCAATCCATCGGATTTATAGGCCGTGTTCCTTATCACGCTGGCATTCTCCGGCGTGCCTGTGTTGTGGTGCGTATGGGCGGCAGTCTGTTCCGCCAGTGCTTTAACCACATCCAACGTCTCTAACATCAAGGTCATGACATTGATTTGCTGGCTGCCCACCCAAACCACGGGCGCGATGATTTCTTGCCTGGCACCGGCGATGCTCTGCTTAAGCAGACCCATCTTCTCTATCAGCTTTTGCCCGACTTCAATATTGGCCTCTTTCCCTACACTGGCAACGAAATTTGATGAGGTCACCACACTATAGTCACCGTCTGCAATTTGCCGGACAGCGCCCGCCAGTAGCGTAGACGTGCCCAAAACCGTGGTTTTATCCGTGGCCTGTATCGTGGTTTCCCGTGCGACTACGTTACGTGTTTCCGTATCTGCCCTGACTTCACGGTGCATGGACGATTCATTAATGGTCTGGTCAGTCTGACGAATCCAGTTCCCTTCCTGAGTTACCCTCTGCGAAACTTCCGCCCGCTGCTGCTGCAATTGTTCGCCTGGCTTGATATCGGGCAAGGTATTACCCTGACTTAATGTCTGCCGGATAAAGGGCTTATCCGGTCTGCCTGCCTCAAAGGCGATTTCAACCACCGTTCCGACTGGCGGATATTGGAACATACCCGATTCACTGCCCGCCATCGGCAAAGGCAGCGGAACCGAGTGGTAAACAGGAACAGCGGCATCCTGACCATCATCAGCCAATAATTGTACATCAACCGCATAGCGTGGCCGGAATGGGTCGGAGATATCGCCGCTGACCGTATTTTCAGGGTGTGCCTCGATGCGGGCAAATTTGGGTAAATGCAGCCCAGCCGATAATTCGGGGTAGGTGGCATCAATCTGACGCTGCATTGGCGTTCTGGTCTGCGACTGACCGGTCAGTTTGTTGACGGCTTCCCATGTAATGACCATGTTTTCATTGTTCAGATTGACCTTGTTCAACCGGTGCTGGTTGATCACCACGCCTGGGCGCAACGATGGGATCATGGGAATGGTCATCGCATTGCCCGCGGACTGACGCTGGCTAAATGCATTCGGAATATCGACCGGTTTCCCCGCAAACATCGAATGCGCCCCGCTGCCCACATAAACCGAACCATCCGGCAACTGATGCCAGAGATAATCTTCAATCGAAAAAACCTGCCCAAGATTAGCCAGCAACTGATAGCCGGTCCCATGATGAGTAAAATGCGGGATAGGTGTCTCCGTATAAGGGGCATCCGGCAATGTGAAGGTCAGTCCGCTGTGCTCCTGCAACCAGTCCACAATCTGGCTCAGTGTTGGATGCTGAAATGAACACGACCATAATCGATCAAACACACCGACCAGTTCACGCACAAAAAGACGCTGATAACCGTTTTGGGCTGGCTGTGAGCGTGCCACATAACCCGTAAACCAGCGCAACACTAAATCCGTGTAACCGACATCCAGCCGCACCAGTTTTCCGGTGTAGTCCGTTGTCGTCTCCGCCGTGATAAAGCCACGACCACAGGATGCCAGTTCCAGCATAATATTGGCGTCAACCAGGTGAATTTCATCACCAGAAAGATAGAGCCGGTTAATCGGTGTCATTATTTAGCAGGTCCTATTTTGTCATTAATCGGTTTCAATACTTTGCTTTCAAACCAGCTTAATTTTTCCGGCGCTTCTTTTGCGGCGGCTGCCCCTTGACCTGTTTGCTTTCTGGCCTGAATATTATCGGCAGCACGGGCATCACGTTTCTCAGCAACAGATAAATGTTCACGTAAAGTAAATGTGACCTGCCATGCCTGTTTACCGTCGATCTTACTGGCATCAATAGTATGGGTGAATGTCCCGATGCGAAAGTTGATAGCACCTGCGGTCAGGTTAGCGACACGATAACGTTTCAGACTTCCCTTATCTTTGGCCTCCGCCAGTGCAAACAGGCGTGACAGCGTTTTTTGCTCAGTAAACGGAATGATCCCCGTAACACGTAACTCCTTGGGCTTAATACCTTGCTCCGCTACGGCGGTACTGGATGACTGGCCGCTTTGGTCTGTGTCCTGAAATACCACCGACGGGGTTACGGTCAGACTTTTTAATGGTATGGCCTCGCCATCAAGGGCCAGTGTGATAATTTGGCTCATTGTGTAGCATCCTTTCTAATGCGCGAATATCGTCCCCGGCAAATAATGTCGCCAGCGTGTAAACAGCGTCCTGTTCAGGGATATCCTGACGCAGTTTTTCGTCCAGTAATGCGCCATTCCCTTTCCCTGAGAATGTCCAGACACGGGCCGATTTGTTCCTGACGCCATTCAGAGCGGCAGTAACTTGTTGTAAGGTGTTCTGTCTTACCGTCGTGAAGTTTGTTAATTGTGATTTCAATCCCGCAATGCTGCTGCCAGCGCTAACCTGTATTTTAGCCTGTGCAATCAATCGCGCATTCACGGACATGCGGCTGGTTGATGTTGAAAACGGTTGAAATGGAGGCAAACCGATGCCCGGTTTCCCAGGCAATTGCATTTTGGTGATCGCCAGACGTTCCGCTGTCTTTGTCATACGAGTGACCTGAGAAAATACCGGCAACGGCAACACTGCTGAAAATTGGGTTAAATGCTGGATAAATTCATTATGCGTCTTCGCGCAGATCATGAGTACCACGGCGCTCATGTTTCCCGTTCCCCGGATTTTATTTGCCAGATAATTGATGGCGTTTGCCGGACTCAGGTAGTGACCGCTGTCCGCTTTCTGCCCGATACCGTATACGAACGGATGGACGGGTAGTATCGAGCAATGCATCCCCGTCATATTCGGAGAGATGCGCATTATTTTCCGTTGCCAATTCATCACGCGGGTTGCTCAGGCCAGTTGATATCGGGGACAGTAGAAAGGTCCGCTCTGTTCACCCGCACACGATATTTTTTCCATTCCACGAGCGCTGATTTTTCGGCATCAGTGGCGATATCCAGATCAATGGCATCCTGTAAGGGTTTGATTGCCGCATCTGCCTGTTGCTGTAGCGCGATTTTTTGCTGTTCAGCCTGTTCAATTTGATGAGATTTTAGGGCTGATTTATCTGTGATCCATTGCTTATTCTCCCACTTATCAAAGGGGGTTTGGGGTGATTGCAGGGTGAGATTATCAGGCAATGCACCGATGGCGGCAATATTGATCGGCTGGCCTGTATCGGTTACATACGCCGTTTTACCCCGATAGTCAGGCACATGTCGCCAGGATTTTTCATCTACACGACGACAAATCGCAACATCATGCGTGTCAGGTAATTCAGGCGCATCCAGATACGCATTAGCCGCAACAGAAAAACCGCGTGACACGCGATCCATATCGGCCCCAATATATTCCCGTGTTTCAGGATGACAACGATAAACCGCAACCCATCCGCTAACAATAGCTAACCCATCCTCATCAAACCGGGCCATTTGAATATCTGCGCTGTATTTAGTCATTACTTTACCCTCGTAATATAAATCACTGATTTGTTGACAGGCCGGTTTTCATTTGCGGTAGGGACCACTCTCGACGCGTCAAATGTCCATGAAATCACCCCACCACCGGCACCGGCTGCGCGACCGCCTGCCTTATATTGGTAACTGAATGCACCAGAGGCGTTGCTCCCGCTCTCAATAGTAGGATTACCTAATGATCCCGTGATATTTCTGATCGCGTCCCCCTGAACACTCCCTAGCGAACGACCAGAATCCAGTCCCCGCCCTCTATCCAGACCACGCTTAAACAGCCCCCTATCATCGGGTAATTTCAGGTCGGGAAAAATTTTGGCAAGCTCAGGGTAATCTGCCGCCCGGAATGAGCGCCCCTCATTGGGTTCATATCCGGCGGGTATCGGCGCAGCCGCATGCCATTCGATAGTAGCGCCAATCGGGATACCTATCGTAATCTTTTGCTCTACGGCACCGTTAGAGTTGAGAAATCTAGTGTGCAACTGTGCATCGACATCAATCCAAATTTGCCCCGTGTCACCCCCTACACTGATGCTCACCCCTTTGGCCCATCCATTTTCCCGACCACAAGAAAATGGCCCTGAATAATGTCTGCCGGGTAGCTCAGTCATATAGGTAGTCTGGTGATAGGCACCAACATCACTCGCCATCAAACTGATATCAGACGATAGCGATTTCCCGTTAATTCTCCTGTCATTCGGTACAGCATTCATTGCCTGTTCGACAGTTTCCACTAAACCTATATTTTTGACAAATTCACTCTTATTGGGAATATCTGCGCCGTTCTGACTTTTAGCCAGGCGACTATTGGCGTTTTCTCTGACAACGGTTAATGCGGCATTAGTGGCATAGTCCCCTTTCGACTGTTTCCCATGCAGACCGCTTTCCAATGCCTGCTGAGTCACATATTCCCGTTTCACGCTATCAATCTCTTGATGAATAGCGGCAATATCACGGTCATTCAATGACCCTTTAATGCGCAAATCCAGCACATCACCGTGACCATCAATACCCGCAACCGCAAAGACATAATGCGGATACCCTGCCGCATCGATGTAGTTTTTAAGATCATTGGCGACGACGATATGAACAACGGTTTTCCACTGGCTGACCACATTGCCTTGATAGCTAAAATCCGCATAAACGCGGGTATCGCGCAGGCGGTTAAGTGTTTGGTCAAACGCCAACTCACCCCGCAACCCGCCGATATAAGCCAGCCCCTTTTTGACCGTGTACTGGTCACCACGACGAACCACGGAAAACCCATCACCGAAAAACGCCGCCTCACCGTAACTGTCAGTATTCATCAGACGCTGCATTTCATCGATGCCAGATAAACGGGCGGTAAAATCAATCTGCCAGGTTTCCGCCGTGGTCGTAATAGCGGCCTCTTTGGCTGCCCCTTCAAACTCCAGTAAAAAAGAGCGAGTCAGCACATTTCCCTGTAATCCGTTCGCGGTCTTAATTTTTTTCTGAGCTGGGGCATGGGTAATCATGCCAATAATGCCAGAAGCCTTATTTATCAGGCCAATCCAGTTAAAATCAAAATGACCGGCTTCCGTTCCCAATGTGACACTGTAGGCTACCGCATTTTCGCTAGCTAACCCTGTTTTGTTCACAGCCTGGCGATGCACAATATAACTTTCTGCGGGTAATTTCTCATCGCGATTAATGGCAAGAGCGGGATCTAAATCCGGCACATAAGCAAAAACAAACTCATCCAAAACCACGGGCTTTCCCGCCGCGGCCTGCTGCGCTTTCCATTTTTCAAAGTCTACTGTAATCACTGACGCCATATTATTTCCTTATAATGATGCACCGTAGGTCATATTAGGTGCGGTAATCTCCTTTAAACTGGCGCTATCAAAAACGGACTCACCCGACATGTAACCCACTTTTAATAGCAGGGGCGGCGAGAACATAGCCGCGTAATAACAGCAATATTCCACGCCTAAACTGCCCACACGCATAAACAGTTTGTTATTCGTCATCACTTCAAAACGGTAGCGGCGGCAAGTGCGGCCATACTGACGAATGATGTTCATCAGCAAATCAGGGTTTTCAGCGACTTGCCCGTCACTGACACGCAAAATAATCACATCCCAATCTATCGCCGGTTGTCGTTCCCGTACTTCAACATGGCCGACACCTAAACGTTCAAAGATAGCGATAAATCCCGCAACACTGCCCGCCTCTCTGGTATTAATAAACGCGTATTTCACCCGTTTGCGAAATAATGTCAGCGGTTCACCGTTAAAGCGCTGGATGTCCCGCTGATAGGCCAATATCGGCAGTAATTCCGCCGCACAAGTTTCTGCGTCCAATTGGGCTAACGGCCATGTCAACCAGCGATAAATCATTAACCAGAACTCACGCGCGGCCCAAAGCAGTTTGGCGGGTTCTCCCTTATCCATCCATGACGGCAAGGCCAGCCGCCTGAGTCGTTCCCTGAATTCAGACATGCTTCACCTCGATTATCAGTGATTGCAGCCTGGGCACACTTAAATCACTCAGAATGTCACCCAATGAAAAGGTCAGTGATTCAATCTCGGCAAATTCACGGTGTATTTCTTGTCCCAGGTTGGAAAAGGAAAATCGGGCATAAGGCCAGGTTTTTTTCACGTGATATTCCCTATTTTCCCGAAAGGCGCAGCGGATCAGGTTCTCAACATCCGTTTTTAATGTTGTTGCCTGTTCCTGGCTGTAGTTCGCCAGATTTGCCACAAACAGCGTGACCGATAATTCATGATGCGTTTCGGGCATCGGCAGACACTGCATATCATCCCCATGCCCATGATGCCCCTGATGGGTGATGTAATCGTTCACCGCCTCAATAAAGGGCTGGCTGATGACCCCAGAATCCAGCAACAAATAGGCGTTTGCGGTGCCGGTGCCACGAGGCGCATCATGCAGGAAAAAAATGCGATCAATGCTCAAACCTGCCACAGCGGCAATCATACCGCGGTAAACTGCATCTGTATGATAGTTGCCCACCCAGTTATATTGGTTCCGACAACGGTCGCGCAAATCATCATCGGATTCGGCATCTGCACCGGGCGTCAATAGCCAACCCTCTTCATTCTGTACTCGCTCAATGCCCGACACTGCCACGGGCAGGATACGAAAATAACCGGGGGCAAGGTTGAAAGCACCGCCTGCGGCTTCTGCTTTGACAGGCAATAAGGCACTGGACACATTGTCGGCGATCACTACGCTTTCCGTGGTGCTAACGCGATAGATTTCTCCATTAATGCGTTCAGTCTGGATCACCGTTCCGGCGGGCACGGTCACCGTTGATGCACCTGCGGTTTTATAGAAGCGGAGCACACCCTGCGCAGCGGATGCGGGTTTACGTTTCAGGTTGACGCCCCACGCAAACATATCCAACCATGTGCCGGATGCAGTCGCCAAATACATATTTTTTAAGGTGACATTGATTAACGCCGCTTTCAGCCATAACACAGGGCGCGTTACTATGGTGTTAATCAGCCGCCAAAACGGGGACATCCGCGAGGTGTTGGTCACCAACCCAGCTTCATCGACCACTTTAGCGAATGCCATGCTGATGTCGGTTTCCGTGGTTGGCATCCCGCTATCACGTAAGACCTTTTCATAATCAATCGTCGGTTTCGTTTCCACTGCTCACACTCACGTTAATACGGCCAAAATCATAAGTTTCAGCGGCTATCCATAACTTAATGGGTGATTCTTCATTAATGATGACGGTTCCCGGAATAATCCGCTCATCGTCTTCGACCAGTATGCCTATCTGTGTGTGAATGTCTGCCCGTAGTGTTGGGCTGCGTTCGGCGATAAGTTTCGTTGCCAAGCCACTTTCAAGAATGGCATGTACACAATCCTGACCGATGGAAATACGGTTATGACAAAAACGTGGCTCATTCCCTGAATTGAGTGTGAAATTGCGCTCGTTAATGAACAAATCAATGTATTTCGGCTCATCCATATGCCACTTGCTCCCATTCTGTTAATTGCTCCGGTGTCATGCCGTTGGAAATATTCAACGTCACATTTTCAATTCGGCGACTGTTATCATTGATGGTCTGTGAATGGGTTGTCACTTCCTTGAGCAGACCATTTTTAGTCATGCCCTGTTTTCTCCCGCCTGTGAGTATCTCCTGCGTTTCAAGGGGGTTAACCAATTTACTTGGCGAAATCCTTTGAGGCAGTCCCTGTAATATCTCACTGGGTTGAGAAATAATTTTCTGGTTATTTCCATCAATACCCATTTCAGGGATCTTCACTTTTCCCACAGGTTCGATAACGGTTTTCTCAATAGACTGGGTTTCAATATTGATACCGGGAATATTATTTAATTTATCGATAATCCAGTGGTAGCTATCGGAAAAGGAGTTCATCAGCCAATCCCATAAGCCGCCGAAAATATTGCCGATACTCTCCACAATGCCCGCAAAGGTATCCGCCAGTGAAAAACGGCTAAACCCGTTACACAGGTTATTCCAGCCCTCGGCGATCCCGCCCCAAACCGCACTGAATATCCCGCCAACCCATTTCACATACGCCGCCACCATCCTAAAGGCGGTTGTGTTCATCAGGGCCGCTTTGATGGCATCCCAATGCCTGATAAGCAGATAAATGCCAACAGCCAGCAACGCAATAGCAGCAATAATCAGCAAGATCGGCCAGGTCATGAAGCTGAATGAAATACCCGCTAAAAAGGCCGCAATCCTGACAGCCCGCAATACCCCGTGTAACACGCGTAATGTGGTGTTCCATGCAATAATAGCCGCGTTATAGAGCCACACCGCCGCCGTACCCAGTTTCATAACGAGCGTACAAGCCGCCCAAATCCCCTTAAGGCCAATCCAGATAAATTTAGATACGCCCATGACGAGATTGGCGGCAGCCCCCGCAGCGGCAAAACTCAGAATACTGAGAGTGATATAACCGACCCAGCGGGCGATATTTGAAAACAGTTTCAGCCAGCGCACCAGTAATTGACCGGCATTAGCAAGCCTATTGACCAGTGAAGAGATAACCGGGAGCACTGTTGAACCTACGGCAATACGGATATTCTGCCAAATAGCGTGTAACCGCGCCCACGGGTTCGCCATCCGCTCGGCCATTTCGCGAGCACGTTTCAGGCCATCATTGGCCCCTAACGCCGAAATATTCTTACGCAGCATATCCACATTGCCATACAATTGTTTGACGACAATGGCAGAATCGCCAAACGCCTCCTCAATTTCCTTTTGTGCCTTAAGGTTGCCCTCAATACTTTTGCCATATTTGGCCTGTAGCTTTTCCAACATTTCCGGCAGGGTTAGCATATGACCAGAGGCATTAACAAAGCTGATGCTAAGTTTTTTCGCACCCTCAGCGGCATCGGTCAAAAACGATTCATAAAGACTACTGGACTCTGTACCCAATGAACGGTGCAATTCCCCCAATACCGCCAATTGTTCATCAATACCTACCCCGAAATGCGTTCCTGCTGCGCGGGTCCCCTCCATCAAATCCGCGATGTCCTCCATACTGGTGCCAAATGTTTTCGACATGATGATGGCTTTTCCCGCCAGTTCCTCAGCAAACTGAATATTCCCTACGGCTTTGGCATGGCTGGAAAAATTCGAAAACATCTGCCCCATATATTGAGTCGTATCTGCCGCGCTGGATTTCAAGGCGGCGGCGGTGATATTGGTGATGTGAGTCATCTGCGGTAAGTCATTTTGTGACAGCTCGCTAATCTTCTTACTGATTTCCGCCGTTGATTGCACAAATTCAGTCGATGACTTGCCATACAATGAACTGAATTTCATGGCATCCGCCGCCACTTTCGCCATCACACCACTACCAACCCCCTGAAGTGATGCCTCTGTCATCGCATCATCCCATTGAATAACCGGATCAAGAACCCCCTTAATTGACCAAAATGTCCCCGCTAACCCTGCGCCGCCGACTGCAATTTTTTCAAACGCCGTTTGTGATGCTTTGGCAAACCCAGAAACAGCCGCTTTTGCACTGGCAAGCGGTTGTGTCAGTTTATCAATTAGGCTTAATGTAAAATCTAATTGCCTCATGGTTCACCCTTTAATGCCAATGCAATACCATTCGCGGTGGCGATTCGCATATTTTCCCAATAACGATTATCCAGCCAAATTGCACGGGCTAAATTGTCCGTATTATCGTTCTCATTCGGTAAATAATGACGGCGCAATATTAACGCTTCCTCAAACAGGCTGTTATCAATGGATTTAACCCGCGTATTTAGTTTTTTATTTCAATTTCCAATTTGGGCGCATATTCGGCATTAACCTTTTCAACGATTTGCATCGCGGCACCGGGTATTTTTAACCATTCATCTAAAATTGATTTAGACGCAGGCTGAACAATACGGCGCAAATAGGTAACAATGGGGACAACCTTATTATCCATTGCCATATCGTTAATCATGCTATTATAAGCAACAATATTCGGCTCGAATGTAATTTCATTTTCACCGACAATTAAAGTAATGACTTTATTTTCTTTACTCATAGGTTAATTCCTTTCTTTTATTAATTTCATCCACTAATTGATTATGCCGTGCGGCGCAATGACCATATAATTTGGAGTAATCCATTATAACATTTGCCAGATTATTTCCGGTTGTTCCCGTTAGCCGGGGTAATCTGCCCTGACATTTTGTCAGTAAGTTTTCCTGATAGTGTTCGTTCAATACTTTCGGCTGTATCGTTGTACATCCTGACAAATTCAGGGCTAACGCACACATGAGTAAAAACAGGCCGAACCATTTCAGTATGAATCTCTCGTGGGGCGGCATGGGCTATCCCTTCTAATTTATTTTCCAATTGTCGGGCGGATACACTGGAAATGTGTTGCAGTTCCTGCCTGATTTTTTCCCCTGTAGCATCCGCTGCCCGTGTGATATTCAACTCCAGACTGTCACGGTAATAATGGTTTACTCGCCAGCCTGCACAGAATGCCAATGCAAGGAAAGTCAAATACAGCATCCGGGTATTGAACATCATTTCGCCCCATTATGCGCCAGTGAGAAATGATTGCCGTCCGGTCGAGAAAATCGCCCGCCCCACGTTCCGCCAAGAGATTCCCAATATTCCCCTAACGGTAAATAAGCATGACTGTTTGTCTGGTACTCGCCCCCGATAAATAAATTCAGATCTATCGCCAGCCGCTGAATATGCAGGCTATTGGCAATGCCTTTCCCTGTCTGAGCGTTTAACTTCGCTTGTTCTGGTGTACGATAAGCCTCGCCTAAAGTCAGGCGATAACCGTGTTCGTCCGCCCATAAGATCAATTGTGCGACCAGTACCGCAAATAATTGCTGTTTTTCACGCAGTGTCATTTCTTCAACTTCCCTGTTAACAAAGCGCTGCCGCGCTTGCGTAGCCAAACTTCAATTAACTGATAACCAGCAATCCCTAATGCGCTGCCTATCCCTGTCACCGCTATCGGGCTGATACCCGGCCACCAAATCAGCAACACCCCCGCCATCACTGACACAGCCGACCCTAAGATAATCCGGCCAATGAAAAGCCGCAGGGTGATCGGCTCATCGCCTGTTAGCATCTTTCCTAACGCAATCAGTGCCCCCAATAGCACCAGCGTCACAAAGGTTTTCTCATGTTCTTCCATGAACACACCTCTTTACCCTATCAGGCTTTGTGTCAGTTCTGCTTCCAGATAGGGAATGCCATTAATGCGCACAAAATCGGGACTGGTCACCACAAATTTCACTTTATGCGTCATGACACTGCCTCCTTTCGGATCAACGTCCAGAATGTCGCTGACAATCAGCTTGCAGCCGTAAGCCTCAACTTTGATTTCTTCGTTACCGGCCTTGGCATACCACATCAAATCGACGGGCTGAATACCCCGCCATGAACCCACCGTGCGCGCTTTTGCGGTCACCATCTCCAGATATTTGGTACTGAGTTCAATCTCCCCCTCTGCCGCCACATCACCGGAAATATAGCCATCCGGTACACCCTGTGTTTGGGCGGCGGCGGTGTTGTCCGTAATGGACAGATTGACCTTTTCCGCATGAACCAGATCCCCGTCCATATTAAAATCAACCGACTGGCCTGAAATACGTTTGCTCATGCGATTTTCTCCAGACTGCTATCCAGCAACAGACTGACGGAGATCCCTTTCGGACATTCGTAAGTGCGGACAGTGATATAAATTTCCACCGTGTTTTTATTGCGCCATGTAATCACCACATCTCCATCTTTCGGCGATTTCACTTCCCCCGGAAAAGTCACGCCGTTAATCTCGGTACTGCGCGACATTTCACGCAAGGTACGGGCGAAGTATGCCTGATGCGTTGCAACACTGCCCGGCGTGCTGTTTAAGCTACGGTCGGCAATTTTAGCGATAGCCTGCAAGCGCACTCGACGCGCTACTTTATCGACAACCCGCAAGTTTTCGATACTCTGGTAGTCTCCGCCTTCTACGTCCAATGTGCGGCCATCTGACCAATACATGCCATCATAATCGGGATACCACATCGGCACACTGAAACGCAGTTTTTCCAATGCCTGCAAGGTTGCCAGATCAATCGGCTGACCTGTGCCATCTTTTGGAAAATCGGTTGAACCCAAATCCATCAACGCCCCGGTTTGTACCCGTGCGGGACTGTCCGCCACGGTGACGGCGCGGTTGCATAATCGCCCGGCCAGCACGCCCGCCTCATTGCCCCACAGACACGGCACCAGTTGCACCGATGCCACGGCTTCGCCCTTTTGTAGCTCTGCCAGGCGGGTGACATAATCCGCCCAAGTCTCTTTTGCCTGTGTGCCATCAACCGCCAGAATGGCCCACTGCCAGCGACCAAATTTAGCCATCGTGTTGGCTCGCAAAGTTTGCGCGGCTTTAATGATGGCTTTGGTTGCGCCGACCGTCAGCGTATAGCCCTCAATACTGACTATACGCTGCGCCGACGTCACCGCCTCAACAAACGCCAATTCATCCTCTGATTCCGACAATACATGGATATACCCGGACCAGTTTTGCCCCGCATTTGCCATTGCGGCCAGTACATGACGTTTGAGGACGGTTTGTGCCGCTCCCAGTACAGAATCAAAATCCGTTTGGGTATTAACCGCAATGGTTTTACCTACGTTGATTTTTCCCGTTCCAACGAAAAGCAAGACTCGCTCTATTTCCCTAGTTTCGCCTTGCAGTTGATTAACCTGGTTAACCTGAACATGTGGCCACATAATTTAATCCCTTATCAATGCTCTTAACCCACACCGTATCCCATGCCTTGCAACTGGCGAACCAGCGCTTGACTGAATTCTTCATCATTGATACCTAAGAACTTACGGGCAGGAACTTCAATCGTCCATGAACGTTTAACCGTCCCGCCGCTCAGTTCGCGGATCAATACCCCTGCCTGAATAAATTTCATATTGGCGGTAATTTCCTTTATCGGGGGCTTACGCCAGCGTTTACCCTTCTTAACCTGATAACCCAAATCCCGCAGTTTTTTCGCCTGCTTAATGGTTGCCATGCGCTCACGATCAACGCGCTTTTGTACTTGCCGCCGACTGACCTGAATACGCATCCCGTTTTGCTGTGCATACCCCACAACACCCGCAGGAACCTGTTGTTTTCCATTCCGATAATGCCCGCCTTGCAGGTAAATGCGCACGGCGTTATTTTCCGGCATTTCTCGAATATGCAAGAGCTTCGGCATGTTCCTGAGCATTTTCTTGCGCCACGGGCTTTTTCTGGCCGTCCATCGCCCGCCATCCGGTGATTGCTGATTGCGCACATGGCGTTTTGCCGCCGGGATCACCCCGTATTTCACAATCCGCCATAACAGGCGTTGGCGCTTTTTCGAGGGTAGTTCAAGGTCACTCAGTGCGTTTTGCAGTGCCTTAAACTGATTTCGGTTTAACTGCCCCTGCATCATTATTATCATTATTGGCTTTGTCCAACGGGTGCCCCTGACTCATTCACACTATGCACAACACCCTTTTCAGCAAACCAGATTTCAGTATCAGCCAGCCTCCAGCGCTTACCCTCAAAGGGGACGATGCCGTTTTTATCTTCACGCATGACAACAGGCTCTGACAGTGACAACGACACCACAACTACAGCAGTTTCCTCATCCACTTCAACGGTCATCGCTGGCCGTTCCGGCTCCAGATTGGCATCCTCTAAATCATTGCCCTGCTCAGTCAGCCACACATCTATTAACAATGGGACATATCGCGGATCAAACTCTCGGTATGGGAAACGCCCCCAGGCAATCACCGCCTCATACTGCTGGATAAACATCTGGTATTGCCCCAGACCTAAATCCCGTTGCGCAGGAATAAAACGAATTTCATCCATTTCACTGGTAAATTCTATCTTACAGAGACGTTCTGGCAGGTTTTCCCGCAAAAATGCCGTTAAATGATGTAATTTGCTCATATCATGCGTACCGTTGTGCGACCGTATCCCTTCATATTGCGGATAACAAAAGCCGCTTCCGCTAATAAACGGGGACGTAGTTCAGAACTTTCTTGTGGCGGATGAGGGGCACGACTGACAATAGCTGTGTATTCTCCCAACAGATCCGCTTTTGCCCTGGCATAAACCGCCTTTTTATACTGACCCACTAACGCATTAACGCCATTGATAGCAATGCCTGGCACATTGGCCGCTTTCTGATAGCCTTTTGCCTGCAATCGGACTTTCAGACGCTGTAAGTCAAGATTGATTTCAGCGGCACTTGCCAGCAGCGCATGAGCTAACAGGTCATTATCTAAGTCAGCCGGAATATTGCGGTTCACCTGAAATTCGCGCAGATTCAAATCCGGCCAAAAACCGTCATTGGTCAACGGTTCATCCCGATAATCAAGGGGGTTGCCACTAAACATCTCGCCTCTCTCATCCATAAAAAAGCGGGCAGTCCGGTTTCCACAGCCATGAGCAATCCTTGCCATGCCTCCACCGCGCCCGCTCCGGCTTGCGGTAGTCATTGTTTAGCGTGGAGTTGTCAATGCCCGTAAACGGGCGGCAATCCGTTGCCGATAAGTTTTTACGCCTGCTTTCGGGTTGCACTGATGCGCTTTTGATAACCAGATATCCGCCTGCTCCAGCACATCCCACCTATCAACCGAACTCACCTTAATTTCGGCGTTATCCCCTTTCAGCAGGTTTAAGGCAGCAAATTTGTAGTATTTGGCCTTAATTTTTTCGTGTACTTTCCATTTGCCCGTGACATTCTGAAATGTCCTTGAAAAATAGGGTTCAATACTATTCCCGGTGTCAGCTTCCACCTGTGCCCAGAGTAAAACCGTGTCAGCAACAAAGGCCGGAAAGCTACTGCGAAAATTGTCAGGGGTGAGCTGCCCTTGCTCAATGGCGATATCCGCCCAATCCAATCCTTTGGCAAAATCCCCAATATCAAATAACCAGATCACGCAGTAAGCAAAAATCGGGTTTCGGTAAATTTCTCCCTCGGCTAGGTAGCGTTCCGCCGTGGGCAGATAATTAGGCAACAATTCCCGCTTTTTCATCTCTACCCGTTCCGTCGTTAACGCCAACTGGCGTAACCGCTTAATATCCTGCTCAATGGCGCGGGCTTGCAGGTGCATACTCGCCCCCTCTGCAATCGCAACCGGTTGTTGCCGCGCCAGTTTCTGGCGAAGTTCAACCGCGGCCCGGTGTCGTTGAGCAGGCGACAGCACTATTCTGTATCCAGTTTTTCAGCAGGTTCAGCCACGGTACCGATAGTGACGGCACTTTCATCATAGGCGGCGTACAATTCCGGGGTTTCAAGCGCATAACCTTCATTGCGCAGGTATTTATTTTCAAACTGTTTACGGTCATCCACAAATTCCGCCTTACGCTGGCGTGTATTACGCTGTGTCAGAATTTGTAGGTTAGACAGCATAGTGACTGACATACGTTTACCCGGCATAAATGGCGGTATCATGGCCGGACGGCCAGCAATGGAACTCCCCAACATTTGCGCCGCGATTTTTTCAGTCGGTTTATCTGCCGCCTGATACAGTCGATATTGTTCAGCCGCCACTAAGTCAGCACCGACCAGCACCACCAGGCGCGGATCATGCCTGAATTGCTGCGGAATACAGGCGTTAATCAGGTCTGATGCCATCGTATCCAGTGAAGTAAAATCACCGCGCTCATCCAGTTTCACCGGTGTCGTAATCACCTGCTTGCCGTGATTCCATTCTTTGGCGATTTGGTGCCAACCCCTGTTCACATCTTCACCATTCGGATTGGCTTCTGGGTCGGTGGTCTCCGCCACGCGCTGGCCGTTAAAACCCACCCGGATCATGTCCAGTGCAAAAGATTCATGTGTGAATTCCTGCATACGTTGGAAAAACTCATTTTCTGAACCTGAGTTCGCCCAGACAGATAATAAATCCCAAGGCAAGGCGGCGCCGGAATCGGTTTCAACTAAGCTGTATTTATTACCGTCAATCCCCGTTTTACGCATAAAGCGGCCATCTTTTTTGCGCCCGGTGAATAACCCTGGGTTGCCGACTGATACAACCTGGCCGGAAAGGTGATCCACATCCGCACAGGTGATCATGCTGAGAAATTCCACGGATTCCAACAACGCGCTGCGCAAGGCGGTTTCTTTTGGGTCAGTCAGCGCAAAGTAACGTGATGTGTCTTCAATCCCATAAGATTCAGCTAACCCCACCGCGTATTTCTGTAAAAATGTCCGTGCCCGATGATTCAATTGCATAGCTCTTCCCTTTGCCTTTTTCCATCATGGAATTACAGAAATTTAAAAGGCGCGTTTTTGTCGCCTTTTGGGTTACGCGATGGTAAGCGGGTAGCAATACCGTCCAATTTGTTAAACTTTTTTAGAATATCGGGCAAACTGCCACGTAAACGCGCAAATGCTTCGGTATCGACAACCGCTTTCATTGTCTCGACATCCTCCTGAACGTCTGCAACTTCTTGCTCGGTCAACGCCTGCTTACCTTCAAGCGCGGTCATTCGCGCTTCCAAATCGGCTACAGCCTGAGCCAGCGCCTGCAACGCATCATCGCTTGATGGCGCTGGCTCAGTTTCTTCGGGTTCTTCAATATTAAAAAAGCTTTTCCATCCTTTTTTGGCCTTTGCCATGCCGTTATCCTTAATGTGTTTAACCTCATCAATAACCAGTGGCTTATACGCACCGAATCGACAATGTTTGTTCTTTTTTTTAAATTGCAGACGCGTTGTGCCCACGCTGGCGGGTGAGTCAGTCACTGCCAGCCCTTCCAGATATGTTTTGCCGGTTCCGCGAAAATTGCCATCAGGCGTCAGTTCAACAGAGGTAAACAGTAATTGTCCCTCTCGGTTGGCCTGTAACAAATGATGATTGGGTCGCAGTTGCGCATATAAGCGTAAAACCCCGTCATCATCTCGCGCTGCTTTAACAGCTAACACTTCGCCCATTGCACCGAACCCACGTTCATGTTCCGGCCAAATGCGGGCGGTGTACAACTCTGGGTTATAGAGTTCGGCAGCCTCTAAAATCCATTGAGGTTCCATCACTCGGCCATCAACCGTGTCGCCCTCCGTGGCAATACATATCCAGTTAGTCATTAACTGAGACATATTTAATTCCTTCCATTTGAATCAAATACAGTATTGCGGATTCAAGAAAATGCCGCGAATGGTTTAATTCTGATGAATTCGGCTATAACGCCATAACCCATTCAGGCCGAAATTGAATGAGCGTCAGGATAAATTTAGCCCGGCATAATATGATGACTATGGCTAAATACTCTGATGAACTAATCAGCGTCGCCCGTTCTTTATACCTGCGGCGATATACTCCGGCAGAAATTGCCCATGAGTTAAATCTGCCGAATCGGCGGATCATTTACTATTGGGCGGAAAAATGGCATTGGGCGGATATGCTCAACCATGAACGTGTTATCGAAGCCATTAACCGTCGGATTGCCGTGCTCAGTGAACGCAATAATAAAACCACGCTGGAATTAGACGAACTCGACCGATTAATTGCACATCATATAAAACTGATGGCACAGGAAAATAAGCATAAAGAAAAGCTGGCCGACATTAAGGCGCAAGAAAAATCAGGCGGTGATGATATCCCCTCCAGTGAGGGTGAACCTAAAAAAAAGAAACGCTATCGTAAAAATGATATTTCGACACTGACTAAAGAAGATTTCCAGCAGTTTGTCGATGAGACGCTTTTCGGCTATCAAAAACATTTGCGCAATAGTCTGGCAAAACAGATCAGAAATATTCTCAAAAGTCGGCAAATCGGTGCAACCTGGTATTTCGCCTTTGAAGCATTCGAAAATGCCGTGTTAACCGGCGATCCTCAAATATTTTTATCCGCCTCAAAACCACAGGCAGAAGTTTTCCGCTCGTATATCGTCAATATTGCTGAACACTTCTTCGGTGTGACACTGACCGGTAACCCTATTCGGCTCAGCAACGGTGCCGAACTGCGTTTCCTGTCAACCAATAAAAACACGGCACAATCCTATTCCGGCCATTTGTATTGTGACGAATATTTTTGGGTACCTGATTTTAAACGCCTCAATGAAGTGGCGTCGGCAATGGCGACACATGATAAATGGCGCACCACGTATTTTTCAACCCCCAGCGCCAAAACCCATCCCGCCTACCCGTTTTGGATAGGTGATGAATGGCGCGGCAATGATCCAAAACGCAAACCTGTTGAATTTCCCTCATTTGATGAATTGCGTGATGGCGGTCGTGATTGCCCGGATGGTCAATGGCGTTACGTCATTACGCTGGAAGATGCCATTAAGGGCGGATTCAACCTGGCATCCATTGAAAAACTGCGGAACCGTTATAACCCAGACACATTTAACATGTTGTATCTGTGTGTGTTTGTTGATAGTGGCGCATCTGTTTTCAAATATCACCAACTGGAAAAATGCGGCGCGGATATCCATCTCTGGGAAGACCATGATCCCAATGCACCGCGTCCTTTTGGGGATCGCGAAGTCTGGGGCGGCTTCGACCCGGCCCGCTCTGGCGATACTTCAACCTTTGTGATTATTGCCCCGCCCATGATGGTACCCGAAGTTTTTCGGGTATTGGCAACGTTCTACTGGCAAGGCATGAACTGGAAACATCAGGCGAAACTGATTGAAGATCTCTTCAAACGCTACAAATTTACTCATATCGGTATTGATACCACGGGGATTGGTCACGGTGTCTATGAAATGGTGCAGGACTTCGCCCCCCGACAAGCCCACGCTATCCACTACAACCCACAAAGCAAAAACCAACTGGTCATGAAAATGATTGATGTGGTCAGTGAGGAGCGTATCGAATGGGATGTGGAACAAAAGGAAATTCTGGCCTCATTTCTGGCTATTCGACACACCACGACGAAAAAAGGCGGCAGCATGACCTTTGTCGCTGACCGTTCGCGGGAAACCGGACACGCTGACGTCTTCTGGGCAATCGCTCATGCCCTGATGAATGAGCCGTTAAATTACGACAAGAAACGCACCTCTAAATACACATTTGCAAAGGCTGCATAATGAAGAAAAAGTTAAGGAAAACCCGTACACATTCCCCACGCACAAACCACCGCCAACGGCAAATGAGCTTAATCACGTTGGGCAAACCTGAACCGATACTCACCACCAGGACGGATTATCAAAATATCTGGTATGACAATGATTATGACCATTACACACTACCGATTGACCGTTTAGCCCTGGCACAACTGACCAACATGAACGGTCAACACGGCGGTGTACTCTATGCTCGTCACAATATGATTGCCTCGGACTATTTCGGCGTTCGCGGCGGAGTGAGTCATGAACAATTCAAGTCAGCCGTGATTAATTTCCTGATTTTCGGTGATGTCGCCATTCTGAAAGTCCGTAACTTCTGGGGTGATGTGGTTGCACTGGAGGTCTTGCCTTCCCTATACCTACGTCGCCGTAAGGATAAATATTTTGTGGTCTTGCAGGAGGGTGAACCACTGGTTTACTCACCGGAAGAAGTCATTTTCATTAAGCAGTATGACCCGCAACAGCAAGTTTACGGATTGCCGGATTATATTGGCGGTATTCATGCCGCACTGCTCAACTCTGAGGCCACCATTTTCCGCCGTCGTTATTACCACAATGGTGCCCACACTGGCGGTATCATTTACACCAATGACCCGAATATCTCTGATGAAACCGAAGAGGAAATTATCCAAAAATTACAACTCAGTAAAGGGATCGGGAATTTCGAAACTCTGTTTGTCAACATTCCCAACGGCGACCCTGACGGGATCAAATTTATTCCGGTTGGTGATATCTCAGCCAATGATGAATTTGCCAATGTGAAAAGTATCAGTTCACAAGATGTGCTGACCGCTCACCGATTCCCGGCGGGATTGGCTGGCATTATCCCGACCAATATCGGCGGGTTAGGTGATCCGGAAAAAGCCCGTGAGGTCTATCGTCAGGATGAAGTTATCCCCGTTCAAAATATGTTCACGAATGCGATAAATACCCATGATATCCCCGAAATATTACATATCCGTTTTAAACAAGATCGCGTAAGTTTGGGTGCAAAATGCGCAAAAAACAGGTAAAATTACCGAAAATGGATACTTTGGGAATGAGGAATATGCGCGTATTAAAAATTATCTGCCCTGAGTGCGGCGCTAAGGCGGTTATTCGCAAGACGAATCGGAAGCACCGTGAAATTGCTGATCTGTACTGCGCGTGTTCCAGTGTTGAATGTGGTTATACATTTGTTATGAATTTGACGTTTTCGCACACGCTAAGTCCCAGTGCAAAAACAGGAGATCAACTGTTGCAGACCGTGATTAACAACCTCAACCCGCAACAGCGTCAAATAGCATTGGATTTATTGCAAACTAGCGCTGCCTAATTCAAGCTTTGAGCCAAGCCACTATCTAGCTAGTGGCTTTTTTCATTCTCATCTCATTTTCATCAAATTGCTTAATTAATTGAGTAGTCAATTCTGAACACCAAATTAGAGCTTGATAACGCTCATCATTACTGCAACCTCTATTAGTAGCCAAGCGTAACAGCAAATCAACTCGTTCCAATGAAATTGACTCAGCAAAAAAATCTACCATCCTCTTAATCCCACAATACTGTATTTTTATACAGTATATATAAATATAATTAACAAGTGAAGTAATTATGTTATGAAATAGTGTGTTATGTGACTTCTATCGTTTCTGATTCCATTTTCTTCAACATGTTCAGATAATGGCCTTTTGGGTCACGAATAATTTCATTAGTATCAATCTTGATACCCAATTTTTCACTTAACCTACTCATTATCATTTTTGTTGTTTCAGTATGCGTTTTTTTAACTTTATGTAGATGACTGAACATAGATAAACAATAACGCTGTCCATCTATGGTCATACTCCCCCCCTCCAGTAACGAACGTGCCAGCACATCACTCATCGCCAAACTCTGTAATTTTGCCGATTCATGAACTCGCTGTATTTTTTCCTTCTCACTCATTTGATGCCAACCGTAATAGAATTCATCTAAATACAGATCACTTCCTTGACTAACCGTATTTCGTGCCTCCGTACAGTTATTGACAGAACTCCAAGAGGAAGAAAAAACCAAACCCTCACCCGCAGATACCGGGCTGGATTTAGGGACAATCTTCCATTTCACAGTACGGGTAACAAAAGAAGAAGACTCGCCCAGACGGGGCGAGTAAATACCGGAAATACGCTGGACATCCTCACCGTAAATATTGCTTTCCTCGGCGATCTCATAAGCAAGGCGCACAGTGAGATCTTTGCGGGCAACCAATGCACCGCCCTGAAATTCGGTATAGGCTGACCAGTTGCCAATATCCGCCGCAAAGCGAACGTTATCCATATCCTCATCAGGCAAAATCTGCTCGTCACCGCTTAAGCGACGCAGTTCACGCCAGACAGAAACTGGAGCACCGCCAATCTGCTGAAACTGACGAATACGCCAACGACTCGCCCAGGCAGAAACCGAACGGGACATATCCTTAAGGAGTTGGCCTGTTTCCCCATCCTTTTCACCATCCAGCGCGTAACCATCAATATTCTTGGAGATGTACTTGGCGATATAGCCTGTGGCCGAACCTTTTGCCTTATCGATAGGCTTCACATGGAAACGTGCCTTGAGTGCCTTTTGTCCCTGTAATTCCTCTGAATCTTCCAACCGGGCGTAATAACACACAATGTCGCGCATTTCATCGACATGCTCAGGGCGCATAAATAGCAGCATATGCCAATGCGGTGTACCGTCATGATGTGGCTCTACCACACGAAAACCGAATACACTTATCCCCGCACGGGAATAAGCCGCCCGGATTTTTGCCCAGACCTTACACAAATACTTTTGTGTATCCTTTGGGGTCGCACCGTTCCAGTTTTTCACAAAACCGCCACCACTATGTACAGAGTGATATTTAGAAGGGGCTGTAATAGTATAAAAATCTCCCACACAGCCCATTTCGTTAGCCAAGTCCTCAAATCCGCGCATACGGATCATGAGTTCACAACGGCGAACGGCAGGGTTTGCAATGCTGCCCAAGACCTTATCGCTTAACGAAACTCGCTCCCCCTCTTCATTCTCTAAATCGAACGATTGCAGAAACTCCCAATTTAGCCGCTTCTGCTCTGTCCATTCATGTAAAGTCTGACGTGAAACATAGGATGAAACCGCTTTTTGTACCTGTCCGACAGCAATTGCAATATGTTCGGCACGAATATCACGTATCCACTTTAAACGGATGTACCACCATTGATCTGACATCATGCGCAGCAATCCGGCACATAGTTGGTCTTCTGTGGGTTTAATTCGACCTTTTGCAAATTGCTGCCAATATGGGGCTATCGTTCCCGCTTGCTGGGTCAATTTAGCCAAACGGGTATAGACGTGAATTAATCTACGGCAAGCGTCCTGCTCATTCTGTAGGGCCTGTTCAACATATTGGTCGTAACTCTCAGCCATAAACCGCGCAATCTCATGCGCAAGCTGTTTTATTTCTTTACGTCCTAATGTTGGCAATTGTTCCAGTGATTCGATAAACGGGAACGGCATAACACCAGATATAATATGCTGGAACTCATATTGTTCATTGACTAATTTTAACCGTGGTAATACGTTCTCGCAGAACTGACGTAAAAACGTATTAGCCCGGCGACGACCAGATTGATTGAAAATATTGGCGTAACGTGTTGCAAGGTAGATCGCCAGTGAATGCGGCACATTCTCAAGATATTGATGCCGCCATGCATAATCGTTAGGGTTCGCCTCCCACATAATACGTTCAGCCAGAGTTGCATCATTCGGCAACCCTGGCTGAAATTCTATACTCTGGCGATACATTGAACGCAGTGCATCGCCGTTATTTTCTTCTTTTCTTTCAATATTCATGTGACAAACAATTAACAGGAATTAATTAAAATAAAAACAAAACAAATTCTTCCGCTATCTGCGGATACAAATCTTTATTCATTACCGTTACATTTGTTATTTTTCCTGAAATTAATCTTCCTATGAAATTTCCATTATCACCAATTTTATTCAATGCAAGAAAATCACCTGTTTTATATTCTTGATCATTTACTCTAAATTTTGATTTTTTCTTTCCGTTATCAATGGCTATAAAACAAACTCTTTTTTAATGATGAGTTTTGTTTTTCACTTTCATGATTATTCACCCTCACGAAAGAAAAAATTCGGTGATAGCGATGTAAGTTCATATCTGATATTTCCATATGAATAATCACAGCTAACATCATCTCTTATGACAGAATTAACGATAAAGGTTTTAACCCTAACACCTTTATATTCACGCAAAATAACAATATCGTTTTCCTCAATCACGGGCATAAATACCGATACATCAATGCAAAGCTGACTATCTGACACAATGCAATCAAAATTTTTAGTTGTTAGATCATGATATCTAGTCATCCCATACACTCCGATAATGTTTCTGTTCCATCTCGAAAACTTCCTGACAGGAAACACAACGGGTAACACCCATGACTTTCATCCGTCGCTCTGCTGGGATTAATTCCCCACAATCTTCACATTCAAACGCAGAAACACTAACAGGGCGGTTTATATGCCTTAAGATTCTGCGTTCCAATGTTTCCTCTGCATGTTGACAGGCACGGTCGATAACATCAGACATAGTGCCACTCCTGAGCCTGACGCTCGACGTTCTCAGATTCACTTTGCAAAAGCGCTGCGCTGGCCGCATGATCCATTTTATTTTTCAAAACATGAACGGACAGTTTTGCTAAACGGAATGAAAATAAATCTGCATAATGTTTACGTTCATCCTCCCGCACCTTTTTTATTAACTGCTCAATACCTGTAGCTTTCATTTATTAATTTCCTTGTTTTTGGTAATAAAAATCCCTGACGTGTTAGCGCCATTAAAATTAGAACGGTAGTTATTTTTATTTAGTTCGGTAACGATAAATTATTGGGTAATAATACACTCATTGCCTTGATAATATTTATTGCTCGTATCAGACTAATCATTTCTTCACGAGTTAATTCATTCAATGCCAGTTCATGCCTATCGGTTGGTATACGTGCTATGTAGAACATAGCAGCTAACACGCGTTTATTATCCGCATAGTGTTCGCTACGTTTGTCTCTCATCTCATTAATAAAGACACTTAACTCTTTATTATCAGATTTAAAATATTGCGCCCTGACTTGAGAAACTTTATTTAAACCATTAATCCGCGCTTCAAAGGATATTAAAAACGCGCGTTGTTCGCTTGATTCAAATTGATATTCCGTGTTCATGTAAACCTCATCGAATCAGGAAAAGAATAAAATAAACAAAAGCACATAAAACAATTGGGAAGATAAATCCATCCTTTTTTAGCTTAAATGATTCACCAGTCAATTTATATTGGTATTCTTGCTGCTTTAATGCGTTCATGCTGACCTCATACTAACAATGCTCCAATACCTGCAACAACATCAACCACCGAACTAGACGCAGGCATTAGAATGCAATCTTGATGAAATGGTAATACCCGCTAAAGTTAATAATCTAATCGCATTATTAACCGTCCTCTTAAACTCGGCCACACGGGTATGGTTGAAATGGCCTCCCAAAACAACATCACTTGCCAGCTTCCCCACTTCTGCCGTTGCACCTAACAAATAATTCGACATGTTGGAATCACAAATCTCATTCACCGGTACCGATGGCTGACACCGCAACTGCTCCAGTAATCCATCCAAAATAGATGCGTCTTGCGTTACATCGGTTAACTTCATTAAGTCAACACAAGTCAGTATGTGAGGCTGTTCAGGATTTAGCTTGTTACGCAGCATTTGCGGATTCATTCGGATAGCTCCCGAAATTTGAGCTAAGTTGCCCCTATGAACGTTGGCAAATGCTTGGCAAGCATGATCAAAGTGTGCTTGTTTGAAAACTTGATAATCAAACATTGTTATTTACCTTTTTATTCACATAATGTGAACGTTAAGACCAAACGAGAACGATTATTGGGAAACCTAATCCTTACACCAATCCCACCAATCAATGAAAACACGCTCATTTGATTTTTTCTTAGGCTTAATTCTTAGCCTACCAGTAGCAACATAATACTTAGCCGTTCTCTTGCAAACGCCTGATAATTCACAAAATCTATCATACGTAACCCAACGTGATTGAGCTTGTATTGAATTAACAATCTGCATAGTACATATTCTCCTTTTGTGTTCCATGTTCTAAACTTTTTGTGATTGTATTACCTTGCACTTCAAAGTACTACATTGAAGTACCTTACAACCGAGATATTACGATCGCCATATAAGTACGTCAACTAAAAAAGTCCGCCTTTGGTGAAAAAATGCAACAGTACGCAAATGCAAGAGAAACGATAGATAGAATCTGTTTGGCATATAAGTTTAAATCATATAGCCAATTGGCTAATTATTTGTCGATCAGCAAGGGATCTTTAGGGAATCGTATAACAAGAGATAATTTTCCTTACGATATCGTCTTACGGTGTGCCTTAGAAACCGGAGCTTCCATTGAGTGGCTTTCATTTGGTATAGGAAACATGAACAGCACCATAGCTGAAACAGTGAAATTAACCACATTCGAGCTCGTTGATGAAAAACTCCAACAATCTAGTTCCCTCACCTTTGATAAAGGCATCCTTCCTAAAAACTATGGTGATATTGAAGCAATCAAGTATGGCGAAAATATTTATTTCATTGATAGAAAACAAAAAAATACCAATGATGGAAAATGGTTAATCGAATTCTCAGGAAAATATCAATTCAAGGAATTAGAATTGATCCCCGGCAATAAAATACGTATGGATGGCGGTAAATATCCTATCGACTGCGATATAGATGATATTACTGTCCTAGGTAAAGTTATTTCTATTTATACGGCCTTATAATGTCTATCAAAAAAATTGATTCTGGTGAATGGCTCTGTGATCTACGGCCCAATGGCGTGAAGGGTAAACGTATTCGTAAGAAATTTGCAACTAAAGGCGAAGCTATTGCTTATGAGCGTTATATCTTGGGTGAAATGGAAGATAAACCCTGGATAGCAGAGAAAGAAGATAACAGAAAACTATCTGAGTTAATTTCACTCTGGCATTCACTCTATGGCCGAACATTAGCAGACCCCGCCAGATTACTGTCAAAACTGACGGCCATCTGTAATGGGCTAGGTGATCCTACTGCTAATCAGCTTACTGCCGCTGACTTTAGTAAATACAGAGAACAGCGGTTAATGGGTTTATTACCTGATTCAAAAGGTAGAATCATGGCAGTGAAACCAATCACAGTAAACCTTGAACACCGTAATTTATCGTCCGTCTTTGGTACTCTAAAAAAACTTGGGCATATTAGCTATCCTAACCCATTATCAGGTTTGCCAACATTCAAGATTCAAGAAAATGAACTGGCCTTTTTATATCCTGATGAAATTATCCATTTACTGGATGCCTGCAAGGAATCCAAAAGCAAAGACTTACTTTTAATTACCAAAATCTGTTTAGCTACAGGTGCACGCTGGAGCGAAGCGGAAGAATTAGAAGGTAATCAAGTAACCCCGCATCGAATTACATTTATCAAAACTAAAGGCAAACGTAACAGAACCGTACCTATTTCCGAATCACTATATAATCGGATTCCCAAGAAACGAGGTAAATTATTTACCCCATGCCGCAAATCTTTTGAACGGGCGATAAAACGTGCTGGAATTGACTTACCAGAAGGCCAATGTACTCACGTTTTACGGCACACATTCGCCAGTCATTTTATGATGAACGGAGGCAACATATTGGTATTGCAACGAATTCTAGGGCATACAGACATCAAAATGACTATGATTTATGCGCACTTCTCCCCTGATCATTTAGAAGATGCAATAACAAAGAATCCTCTTACACAATTGGAGTTAGAGAACCAATAAGATCCATATTGTGTCCACTCAGCTCAAAAACCAGTGTTCTGAATTGTTTCTCATTACACAGTAATATATTGAAAAATAAAATAATTATATGTTTTATATATATCTCTAGGAAACTGTAGGAATTTCGGACGCGGGTTCAACTCCCGCCAGCTCCACCAAAATTCTCCATCGGTGATTACCAGAGTCATCCGATGAAGTCCTGAAAGCCCGCACGGCGCAAGCCCTGCGGGCTTTTTTGTGCCTTGAATTTGTCCCGCGAAGTCTGAAGCCAACTAATTAAATCCGAACCTTTTAGGCACCTCATAAAGCTTTATTGTTTTTGAGGTGCCTAAAACTATGGAAACCCGGTAATGGCAAGACAAACTAAACCTCTATCCGTTAAAGAAATCGAATCCGCCAAACCCAAAGAAGCGGACTACGTTCTCTATGATGGTGATGGCCTTGAGCTACTAATCAAATCCAGCGGGAGTAAAATTTGGCAGTTTCGCTACATTCGCCCTGTTACTAAGAAACGAGCGAAGAAGAGCATTGGTCCCTACCCGTCAGTTACCCTTACCGATGCCAGAAACTACCGGGCAGAGTCTCGCTCTCTCCTGGCGAAACAAATCGATCCACAGGAACATCAGCAAGAACAACTTCGCAGTTCGCTGGAAGCCAAAACCAATACTTTCCAGCTCGTAGCTGAACGTTGGTGGAATGTGAAGAAAGCTAGTGTGACAGAGGACTATGCGGAAGATATCTGGCGCTCTCTTGAAAGAGATGTCTTTCCTGCGATTGGCGACGTTAGCGTTACAGATATTAAAGCTCATACACTGGTTCAGGCCGTCCAACCGGTTCAGGCCAGAGGAGCACTGGAAACCGTTCGTCGCCTTTGCCAACGTATCAATGAAGTCATGATATATGCCCAGAACACAGGCCTGATTGATGCGGTGCCCAGTGTCAACATTGGCAAGGCCTTTGAGAAGCCGCAGAAGAAGAACATGCCAAGTATTCGTCCGGACCAGTTGCCTCAGTTGATGCAAACGATGCGAACGGCTAGCATTAGCCTCTCAACACGCTGCCTGTTCATGTGGCAACTTCTTACTATTACCCGCCCTGCCGAAGCGGCTGAGGCTCGGTGGGATGAAGTTGATCTGGAAACGCGAGAATGGAAAATCCCCGCATCTCGTATGAAAATGAACCGTGACCATACTGTGCCCTTGTCAGAGGAAGCAATGGCTGTGCTGGAGATGATGAAGCCGTTAAGCGGGAACCGAGAATTTATCTTTCCTAGCCGTATCAAGCCCAACCAGCCAATGAATAGCCAGACAGTTAACGCATCGCTAAAACGCGCAGGTTTTGGTGGAGTGCTCGTTTCGCATGGGCTGAGATCAATTGCCAGTACGGCTCTTAATGAGCAAGGCTTTCCGCCTGATGTTATTGAGGCAGCACTTGCTCATGTGGATAAGAATGAGGTTCGGCGTGCTTATAACCGCAGCGATTACCTGGAACAGCGTAATGTTCCGGTGAACTCACCTTGCGTTGTCAGATAACAACAAAATGGGATGTTAACGGAAGGGATTATCAGGCCAGGGCAACAGCTCATTCAACCGATTGTTCGGCCAGTCAGGCAGCCGGCTGAGGACATCACGTAACCAGACCCAGGGCTCATGTCCGTTGGCTTTGGCCGTTTCCAGCAGGCTCATTATCATGGCCGCCCGTTGCCCCGCGGCCAGTGAACCCGCAAAAAGCCAGTTCTTTCGGCCAAGCGCCACACCCCGGACCGCATTCTCCGCCCGGTTGTTGTCTATCGGCACCCGGCCGTCATCCAGATAACACACCAGCGCCGGCCAGCGCTTCAGCGTATAATCTATCGCTTTGCGTAACCCAGAGTTGGGCGCCGTTTGGGTCTGCATCGTCTGCAACCAGGACCGGAACTCATTCAGCCACGGCCGGGCATAACGCTGTCGCCACTGACGCCGTTTATCCGGCGGCCGGTGTTTGATTTTTCGCTCCAGCTTGTACAGGTCACGAATGCCATCCAGCGCCTGTTTCGCCACCGGACTTTGGCTCGCTTTGTATTGGTCAAAGAATTTGCGGCGG
>NZ_JBEJZY010000052.1:0-31125 GCF_040256935.1 Photorhabdus viridis | reverse complement strand
GACGGCGGGACTCGTCGTTTCTGCCCATGGAGGCCAGCGTAAATCCGTCACACAGACGGTTGCGGCCTGAGAAGTGGGAAGCCTCGCCGTTTACGGCGGGGAGCAGTCACATTAAAGGCATAAAAAGAGGCATGGTTTAAATCAAATCGCAGACCAAACTGATTAAAGCAGTGTAAATCAAGTTTAATTTGGCGTATTAAGGGATTGCAGTTTTGCATAATAAATCGCAAAATAATAACATAGTAAGTAACCCAGTTTACATTCTGTTAAATCATTAACTTAATAGCTTTTTTATGATTAATTATTTAATTGATTTATGACAAAGTTTATTGCCAGTTGAAAATGTTATTAAAGTCCGCCCCTTTGGAAAAATAAATTTTCTGATTAAGTTATTCATATTCTTATTTGTCTTTTTTTCCGGCGAGATGAAGATGAGCATTAATAAAGTTTTTGTTTTCACTAATAGTTTTATGATGGGTAGGTTTTAAACTGTTATTAAAAGTTATTTTTTTAACTTTTGATTTTAATCGGTATAAGGTTTTAACCATTACTTTTACCCTTTTTGGCTCCCAAGGGTATGATTCCACTTTATTTATAATTTATCCAGATAGGGTTGCGCTTCTAAAATGAGGAACTAACCAGCCCTGATGGTATACAGAAATATTGTTAGTGCAACACTTGCGTACTTATATTTGTACCAGTACAGTTATGGGTACAACATTGTGAGGTAATGACTATGAATACGATGAGTTATTCAGCATTCCGGGCTAACTTGGCCAGAACCTTGGATAAAGTGAATGATGACCACAAGCCCGTTATGATCACTCGCCAGAACGGTAAACCAGCGGTCGTTATTAGCCTGGAAGATTTCCAGTCTTACGAAGAGACGGCCTACTTGATGGCTAGCCCCAGAAATGCTGCTCGCTTGAACCAGGCTATCGCGGAAGTGGAGGCTGGTAAAATTGTTGAGAAAGGATTATTGGAAGAATGATTTTATCTTGGGCGGAAATGGCATGGGAGGATTATCTGCATTGGCAACAAACTGATAAAAGAATCCTAAAGCGCGTAAATACGCTAATTAAAGATGTTAAACGACAGCCTTTTGGTGGGCTTGGTGATCCAGAACCACTGAAACATAATTGGTCGGGATATTGGTCCAGGCGGATTGATCGAGAACATCGCCTAGTTTACAAGGTGACAGACGAAACAATCATTATTGTTCAATGCCGTTATCACTACTAAAAATCAGCAGCCTGAAAGATGGTTCATATTATAAACCATCCTCGAAAATTATAATTTCATTAAGTTATTAAATAGGGAAAGATAGCGTTTTCAGAGGGGTAACCCGGTGTTACGGTGTTAAGCCCTCGGCCGCCCCTGCTTTTTGACGACATGTATTCAAATCATTCAGTAATTGGTTTACATGATCATCACTGAACATCGTTTCCAGTGGGGTATTCAATTTACGTCGCCAGTTAGGATATTCCATTACTGTACCTGGAATATTGACGGGTTTATCCATATCCAGCCAATCTTCGGGTTGCAGTCCCAGCAGTGCGCAGGTGCTGTGGGCAATATAGTGATGTAACCCCTGGTTTATCTCGGGTGACATTGCTACTTCTTTTGCCGTGTGGCCGATATGTTCCGGAATACAGCCGTAGCGATGTAATCCCTCTAATAACTCTTGTTTGCTTGCCTGACGTTCGGTATATAACTTTTGAAGAAGATCTTTATCAGGATATAGCCTGAGTGATTCCCCAAGTGTCAAATCGGCACTTTGCCAGAATCCGCGCAAAGTAGGCAAATCATGGGTAGTTATCGTTGCCATTGCTTGTACTGGGTAATCATTTGGGGCACGGACCTCCCCCTGTTCATTGCGCTCAAAGTAGAGCACTTTATAAGAATAGACGCCGTTATTGCGCAGTTTATCTACGATCTCTTCCGGCACGATACCCAAGTCTTCACCAATGACCAGGCAGCGATGGCGTTGACTTTCCAGTGCTAGAATTGCCAGCAGATCATCAACTGGGTAGTGTACATATGCCCCTTTGTCGGCGGTTTCGCCATAGGGGATCCACCAGAGCCTGAGCATCGACATAACGTGATCAATGCGTAGGGCGCCGCAATAGGTCATATTTGTGCGCAGCAGCTCAATGAATGGTTGGTAAGCTTGGGTTTGCAAAACATGAGGATTCATTGGTGGCAGTCCCCAGTTTTGACCCAGCGGCCCCAGAGCATCCGGTGGCGCTCCCACTGATGCTTTAGTGCAGTAGACCGCTCGGTTGCACCAGGTTTCCGATCCTCCTTCGGCTACGCCAACGGCTAAATCTCGGTAAAGCCCAATGGGCATTTCACTGGCTTGACTTTGTGCAAAGCAGTCTGCAAGTTGAGTATGGGCCAGCCACTGTAGCCAGAGGAAGAATTCCACTTCCTGGGGATGAGACTGGCAAAATATTTGTACGGCTTCGCCGTGTGGATTGCTATATTCTTCCGGCCATACAGGCCAGCCCCAACAGCTGTTATTTTTAGCGTATAGCAGACAGTGCAGAGCGTCATAGACGGCTTGATAGTAGAGGCATTCACTGCCTTGAATGACAAATTGGCGAAAAGATACCTGTTGGGAGTCAGCTTCTGAACGGGTATTGAACTGTTGATATGCCAGACGCAGTGCTACCATTTTCAACGCCATAACTGTGGTGTAATCCACCCATTTTGTGCTGCGGGCATGTTGTAACATGCGCTGAGTTGTCTGTGCTTGCCACCAACTCTGTGCTTCTTCACTGTGTTTGAAATCCTCAATCTGATTAACATCAATGTAAATCACATTAAGCCAGTTGCGTGACGAGGGGCTATAGGGACTGGCACTTTCTGGCATAGCTGGATGCAGCGCATGCAATGGATTCAATCCAATAAAGGCACCCCCGCGCGTCGCTATCTCTTTCAGCATGTATTTCAGATCGCCAAAATCTCCGATTCCCCAATTGTTTTCTGAACGCAGTGTATAGAGCTGCACACAGGCGCCCCAAAGTTTTTCCCCCTTTAACAGCGCATTTGGTTCATAGCAGCGTTTGGGCGCGACTATAATTTGCATAGACCAGCATTGGCTGCCTTGCGTCAGAGTAAGATGATGGTATCCCAGAGCAAGGGTATCAGGAAAAGTCAGCTGATGGCTGCCATGCCCCTGAAACTCCTCTCCTTGTTCTGTCCGTATCTGCCATTGGTAATTTCTTTCGTCTTCCAGGGTGATAGTGAAGCGCTGCCCTTGAGTAAAAACTTTTACCGCCGGTACGGGGGAAACCGGCTTGCTGGCCGGTTTGTTTACATTTATGGCATCTAACAGGCGGTGTCTGGTTTCTGCTGGAATCGCCTGTGGTTTTCCATAAGCATTGATATAGCTGGCAACAATGCCAGCCTCGGTCGCTAAATGATCGAGGCTCTTACCTTCCATGATTTTTCCTTATCTCTTTGCTTGCCAGATACGTTGTTGATAATCCCGGATTGTCCGGTCAGAGCTGAACATGCCCATTCGTGCGGTATTCAGAATGGTGCTGCGTGTCCAGCCTTGAGTGTCACGGTACAAGGCATCGATCCGCTTATGGGCATTGCAGTAGGAGGCAAAATCAGCCAGTACCAGGTAAGGGTCGCCCCCTTCAATCAAGCTGTGCAGCAGCATGTCAAATGCCCGCTTATCACTGTAGCTGAATTCGCCGCTAGCCAGTGCCTTGAGTATGTTGTCCAGATGTTTATCTTCCTTGAGTAACGTCAATGGATCATAACCGGCAGCTTTCAAAGCTTTCACTTCTTCGACGGTGTGCCCGAAGATGAAAATGTTGTCGTCTCCGACTTGCTCGGCAATTTCGACATTCGCTCCGTCTAATGTTCCGATAGTCAGAGCGCCATTCAGCGCAAGTTTCATGTTTCCTGTACCGGAAGCTTCTTTGCCGGCAGTAGAGATTTGTTCTGAAACATCGGCAGCCGGGATCATGAGCTCTGCGACAGAAACTTTGTAATCGGGGATAAAAGCGATCTTGATGCGATCACGAACGATAGGATCATTATTAATTTTTTCAGCGGCCTGATTGATCGCAGAGATAATGTTTTTTGCCAGATAGTAGCCTGGCGCTGCTTTCGCACCAAACAGGAATACGCGTGGAACAATATCCAGCGCTGGATTTTCCTGAATTTGTTTATAAAGCGATAGGATGTGCAGCAGGTTCAGGTGCTGACGTTTATATTCGTGCAAGCGTTTAATTTGCACATCGAAAATGGCGCTTGGATCCAGTTTAAGTCCCATTACTTTATTCACATAATTGGACAGGAGGATTTTGTTGCCCTGTTTGACCGCCCGATACTCTTCGCAGAAAGCAGCGTCATCTGCATAAGGCTCAAGCACGTTAAGTGCATCAAGATCGTTAATCCATTCACGGTTAAGCGTCCGGTCGATCAATCCTGATAGTGCTGGGTTACACTGTTTGATCCAGCGACGTGGTGTAACACCGTTCGTCACGTTATGGAATTTGTTCGGCCACAGTTGGTTATATTCTGGGAAAAGATCCTTAACGATCAGTTCTGAGTGTAGTGCTGCTACCCCGTTCACGGCAAAGCCGGCGACGACGCAAAGATTCGCCATCCGCACCTGATGGTTATAATGTACCGCCAATTTTTCCCATACGGTTTGATCGCCAGGCCAGGTTTTCTCCACCAGCTTTTTGAAACGGCGGTTAATTTCTTGAATGATGTTGTAATGGCGTGGCAACAGGTGGCTTACCAGATGTTCATCCCAGCATTCCAGCCCTTCCGGCATCAGCGTGTGGTTAGTATAGGCGAAAGTATGGCTGGTTATCTCCCATGCCGCTTCCCAGCTCATTTGGTGTTTATCCAGCAGAATGCGCATCATTTCAGGAATGGCAATAGTTGGATGGGTATCGTTAAGCTGGATAACCTCATACTTCGGCAGATCTTCTATTTTGCGTCCTGCCAGATGATGGCGACGCAGGATATCCGCCACAGAACAGGCACACTGGAAATATTGTTGCATCAGACGCAGGCGTTTACCTTCCTGATGATTATCATTCGGATAGAGAACTTTCGTCAGCTTATCTGCTTCAATACCTTGCTGTTCTGCCGCCAGGAACTGACCATCGTTGAATTTGTCGAGATCAAATGGATCAGCATGTGTTGCTTGCCACAGGCGCAGTGGTTGGGTAACACCGTTGTGATAACCAATAACCGGTAGATCCCAGGCTTCCCCAATCAATGTAAATTCAGGCGCCCAGGTTTCGCGCCCATCATCTGCCATTAAGACTTCACCACCAAAATTAACTTCAACATCCAACTGAGCATTGTGGTGGAACCAGGGATAGGATTCTCGTCCCCAATTGTCCGGCTTTTCAATTTGTTGTCCCTGATTAAAAGACTGGCGGAACAGGCCGTATTGATAATTCAGGCCATAGCCGGTTGCTGATTGACCAACGGTTGCCATAGAGTCGAGAAAACAGGCTGCAAGCCGTCCGAGGCCGCCATTGCCTAAAGCGGGGTCCGTTTCTTGCTCCAGCAGATCGCTAAGAATGACATTTTCTTCCGCCAGGTAAGTCTGAACGTCTTCGTACCAGCCAAGGTTAAGCAGATTGTTTGCAGTCAAACGGCCAATCAAAAACTCCATAGAGATATAGTTCACATGGCGTTGTTGTTGGTCGGAAGGAGTAGTGATCACAGGGCTTGAGGGCAATAGTTCTGACAGGGCCGCACTGACGGCTTGCCACCACTGATGCTGAGTCATTTCCTGGGCTGATCCGAGGCCAAAGCGCTGCCATTGACGCGTCAGCGCAGCTTGAAACTGGGCTTTATCTAATCTGGTCTGTTGCATGGAGTCTTCATCCTGTAGCTGAAAAAGGAAAATTTAGACGCTATGCTGAATGCTCTCAAAGTCTAAAACATCATCCTGGAGAGGTATTAGTCAGGGTGGAGTAAAAGGGCGTAGTCGGTAATCCTATTTGGCATCATTTTCGATTTATTAAGTTCATTTTTTCCTGGAGATTGATGGAATGGTTTGCGGGCAGCTTCCATAATTTATCGATGGAAAATGGAATTTGCTGTTCAAGAATGTGATAGGGTGCGCAACTTAATACAATGAGGTTCGCAAACAGGTTTGCAAAGGCTGTGTATTTCACTAAATTTGGTTGGGCTTATTAATGACATTATTACGGGCCGTGATATAAATTATCTAATAACATCACATAGGGTTCCGGCGCAGGTTTTATTTATCGCTTCTTATGGGCACGGAAATCAATGCTTATCCCATCAAAACTGAGTCGTCCTGTTCGTCTGAATAATACGGTTTGGCGTAAACGCCTGTTGATCAGACTGAATGAGTCGTCTAACTATCGTCTTGTTCTGATAACCAGCCCTGCTGGTTACGGTAAAACTACATTGGTATCTCAGTGGGCGGCCGGGCAAGATAATCTGGGATGGTATTCTTTGGATGAAAGCGACAATCAGCCGGAGCGTTTCGCCAGCTATCTTATCGCGGCGTTGCAGCAGGCCACGCAGGGGCATTGCGCCAAAAGTGAAGTGTTGGCCCAAAAACACCAATATGCCAATTTACCCGCGCTCTTTGCTCAACTGTTTATTGAACTCAATGAATGGCGACGACCGATTTTCCTAGTGATTGATGATTATCACCTGATTATGAATAACATTATTCATGAGGCTATGCGGTTTTTCCTGCGTCACCAGCCTGAGAATCTTACTTTAACCATTTTATCACGCAATCTACCTTCTCTTGGGGTTGCCAATCTGCGTGTGCGTGAGCAATTGCTGGAAATTGATAGTCAGCAACTGGCTTTTGATCACCAGGAAACCCAGCAATTTTTTGACAAGCGTTTGACCCCCTCGCTTGACGCCGACGATTGTAAACGCCTGTGCAACGAAGTGGCTGGCTGGGCAACGGCGCTTCAGCTGATTGCGCTTTCAGCGCGGCAGTCGTGTGATGCCGCTGAACTGTCGGCTAAACGCTTATCGGGAATTAACGCCAGCCATCTTTCCGACTATTTGGTGGATGAAGTATTGAATCAGGTGGATAAGTCAACCCGTGAATTTTTGTTGCGCAGTTCTATTTTGCGCTCTATGAATGATGGTTTGATCGTTTGTCTTACCGGCGAAGAGAATGGTCAACAGCGTCTTGAAGAAACCGAGCGCCAGGGGTTGTTTATCCAGCGTATGGATGATTCTGGCGAATGGTTCCGCTTTCATCCACTTTTTGCCTCATTTTTACGTCAGCGCTGTCAGTGGGAAATGGCGTTGCAATTGCCTGAATTGCATCGTGCCGCCGCAGAAGGCTGGTTGGTTCAAGGGTATCCGGGCGAGGCTATTCATCATGCCTTAGCGGCGGGCGATACCACCATGTTACGCGATATTTTGTTGCAGTATGCTTGGTCGTTATTTAATCACAGCGAGCTATCTCTGCTGGAAGAATGTATGAATGCGCTGCCTTATGAACAACTGTTGGAGAGTCCACATCTGGTACTGCTTCAGGCTTGGCTGGCCCAGAGTCAGCATCGCTACTCAGAGGTAAATACACTGTTGAGTCAGGCAGAACAGGCATTGCAACAGAAACAAATTGCTATTGAGCCGGATTTACTGGCTGAGTTTGATGCTTTACGGGCTCAAGTCGCTATGAACAGCGGCAAGCCGGAGATAGCTGATAAGCTGGCGAAGAAGGCTCTGGCGGCGCTGTTGCCGCAGAATGAATACAGTCGTATTGTCGCAACGTCAGTGGAAGGTGAAGTCTTACATTGTAAAGGCGCGCTGGCTGATGCATTGATGCGGATGCAACAAACCGAGCAGCTTGCGCGCCGTTTCCAGGTTCATCACTATGCGTTGTGGGCATTGTTGCAGCAAAGCGAGATTTTACTGGCCCAAGGGTATTTGCAGATCGCCTATGAAACGCAGAACAAGGCGTTTGAATTGATCCGTGCGCAGCATCTGGAGCAGCTTCCGATGCATGAATTCCTTTTGCGTATCCGTTCACAGCTTTTGTGGTGCTGGTCCCGTCTTGATGAAGCAGAAGAGGCTGCGCGTCGTGGCTTGGAGGTGTTGTCGAACTTCCAGCCTCAGCAGCAGTTGCAGTGCCTGACGCAGTTGGCTAAATGTTCGTTGACCAGGGGAGATATTGATAATGCCCGCCGTTATTTGGCCCGTTGTGAAAACTTATTGAATAATGGGCAATATCACAGAGACTGGCGAACCAATACTGACAAACTGAGAGTCATCATTTGGCAGAATATGGAAGAGAAAAGCGCGGCTGTTCGATGGTTGGCGCAGACCGAGCGACCAGACAGCGTCGATAATCATTTTAATCAGGGCCAGTGGCGTAATATCGCCCGCGCTCAGATTCTTCTCGGCCTGTATGATGAGGCGGAATCTATTTTGGATATGCTGAATCAACATGCGAGAGAATTGCAATTAATAAGCGATCTGAACCGTAATCTATTGTTATGTAATTTGCTTTACTGGCATATAGGACGTAAAAGCGAAGCGCAGAATGCGCTTATTGAAGCATTGGCTCTGGCTAACCGCACAGGATTTATCAGCCATTTTGTGATTGAAGGTGAGTTGATGGCTCAACAGCTGCGTCAGCTTATCCAGCTGAATACTTTGTCTGAACTGGAGCTGCACCGGGCACAGCGCATTTTACGTGATATCAACCGTCAACATCGTCATAAATTCGCCCATTTTGATGAGAGTTTCGTTACACAGTTGCTGACACATTCCGATGTTCCGGAGCTTATTCGCAATAGTCCACTGACGCAGCGTGAGTGGCAGGTGCTGGGATTGATTTATTCAGGCTACAGCAATGATCAGATTGCCGCAGAGCTGGATGTAGCAACTACAACTATTAAGACTCATATCCGGAATTTGTATCAGAAACTAGGGATTGCAAATCGCCAGGAGGCGATTCAGCAGGCACAGCAACTGATGCAGATGATGGGGTTGGGTGTGTGACTTCCAGTGAGCAAAGCCATTGTCCTGATCAGTGATACTGAACGATGGCTTTGCGTGACAGATTTTAAGATTTTAACGAGACAATCCGTCCTTTCAGGTTGCGACTGAGTAAGTGTGCTGACAGGGTTAGCACGGTACCTAGTAGCATCACCAGCATCAATGATTGTTTGGGTGGAAATGGTAACGTCATAGCGCCCAGAGAGATAATAGAGCCAACAGCCATCTGGACGAACCCTATCAATGCGGAAGCGACGCCTGCTTCTTCAGAATAAGGTTCCAGAGCATAACTGGTAGCGGGCCCCATAACAAACGCTAAACCTGCACAAGCGAAGGCAACCGGTAACATATAACTTAGCCAGTGTTGGCTGGCTATGTTTGGTAGCAGATGTATGCCTGAGAACAATGATAGGCAGCCAAGCGCCATCAGAATTGTCCCAAACAGCAAGCAGAAAGGGCGGCCCGTTTGATGAAGGACTTTATTGGCGAGCAGGAAGGCGATCATTGTCCAGAGCCCGTTGCCGCCAAAAATCAATGAAAATACCAGTGGTGAAATATGGCCTTCGGTCATTAACACAGTTGGTGCAAATGAAACATAAGTAATCATTATTGCCATGATGCCAGCGTTAACCAGTGCAAAATGCATAAACCGGGCATTGCTGAGAATCTGATAATACTGTTTCAGCGGCAATCCATGAATGGGTTTAGTGTTTGCGGGGCGCGTTTCTGGCAGCCAAATGGCAATGATAAACAGCACAATAACCGCGTAGCAGACCAAGAACCAGAATGGCGCCCGCCAGCTAAACATTTCAGCCAAAAGACCACCGAGTAATGGGGCGAGAGCAGGAACAATATTCAGTGTACTGTTAAGAAAACCGTAGGCTTTCGCTGCCTCGTCACCATTCAGGCGGTCGCGTACACCGCTGATGCAGACGACACTGGTACAGCAAACAGCACATCCTTGAATGATCCGTGCCGCGACAAAAACTTCGGAATGGGTTGAAAGTGCTGCGATCATCGAACCAATGATGTACAAAATGATCCCTATTAAGGCAACCGGTCGACGGCCAAATTTGTCCACCAATGGTCCGGCGATTAATTGCCCCAGTCCCATGATGAGCAGAAATAAAGAGATAGTCGACTGAATGACCTCATTATTAACTTGAAAATCTTCAGCAATGGCGGGAATTGTAGGTAAAAACAGATCGATACCCAGTGGTCCGAAAAGCACCAAACTAAGTAACAGAAAAATGTAATTTCGCATATTTATTCTTTTGGTATTTCAACAAATTGTGATGGTTTCATTAGTAAATAGGCACAGTGGTATTGAGTTTCCAGCATAATTAAAGATTTTGTGTATGCCGGAGATCCTATTAGCGGGTTATTTCAAACTAGCGATAGGTTTATTTAAATATCGTGCGCAACCGAACTCTTTACTGCTTTTTCAAACCTGAACTTTATACGAGCGGCTTAACTGTGTAAACCGACTAGGTTGTTTTAGCACTTTTTAAGGTATGTCAGATTATTAGCAGCCTCTATTCTAAAGTGTTCTATTTGAAATTATTTCATTAATAAATAGTTACTTTATTTTTTCATTTCTTTGGTAACTCATTCTCAATAAAAAAAGCATATCCTTTCTGACAAATCAGAAATAATCAAGATGGTTACTTATTATAAAGTAAGTAGTTATAGGCTATACAAATACTCTCATGGTTATTGTTTGAGGTAGAGTTGCAAGATTGTTGAACAGTTCTACAGGATTTTAAACAGAATTACCTGTATTAGCCATATTTACTAGCAGTTCTGTATGTAATTAACAATACATTCAAAATAATAATATATTTTATACAAAATACTTTAATTTTTTAAATGTTTTTGTGGTTTTTATTGGTTTTTTGTTGATCTGAATTAATTTTTAGTAAATATTCTCTTACCTGTTAAAGATTATTGTGCTTTCTTATAGTTAGAAATGGTTAATTAAGGTAATAAAATGATGGAAAATGGAAAACGATTTGAAGATATGCTTTCTCGCTTTGTTGGTAATGGTCCTTATTTAGAAATAGATGGTGAAAAGTATATTGACGCGGCTTCGGGAACATTTAACCTCCCACTGGGGTACACTAATCGCAGAATAGCAGAAAAATTAAAACAGCAGATCGATAGATGTACACATTTGAGTTCAGCTTATACTCATGAAATGTCGCAATATATTCTGAATAAATTGGTTAAACATACTCCTGAAGGAATTAATAGAATATGGTTGCGGGATGTTTCCGGTTCCGGGGCGGTTGAATGTGCCATTCGTATTGCTCAAAAAGCAACAGGGCGGTCAGGGGTTATCTCTTTCTTTCTGGCTCATCATGGTCAGTCTTTAGCTACAGCGCAAATTTCGGGTAATGCTTTTAGAATTAAAGATTTTCATGTCAATATTGATGGCTCTTTAAAAGTGCCGACTCCTGCCAGCGTCATGTCTGAATTGGAACCGGGTACAGAACAAAATCAGTATTTTGATCTGGAACAATTTATTCAATTGGGATCAAATGACAATATTGCCTGCCTCATCATTGAGCCTATTCAAGGAAATGGTGGAAATATCGTTTTCCCTGTTGATTTTTACCGTAAGATTAGAGATATCTGTCATAAACATGACATTATCATTATTGCAGATGAAGTGCAGACAGGATTTGGACGCACAGGAACATTCTTCGCATCAACCGGTTACGCCAAAGAATTAGAACCAGATATTATTGTTTTCGCGAAAGGCGCTGGTGGCATAGGTATTCCTACCGGTGGTGTATTGATGCGTAGCTCATTGGATGTATTAGAGTCTTTCGAACATTCCAGCACATCAGGCGCTAACCCTCTTTCACTCACAGCTCTCAACGAAATTATCGATATTATCGAAGATGAACATGTTCTAGAGAATGTGCAGAGCAACGAAGCTTATTTGTGTAATGGCTTATTAGCATTACAGCGTAAATATCCAGAAATTACCGGTGTCAGAGGCGTCGGTTACATGTTTGGTTTTGATACGCCATCACCGGAATTTGCTGCAAAAGCGATTGCAACTGCGAACAGTCATCATTTGATCATCCGGGGTTCTCGTTATGGGAAAGGCCGTGCACTCAAAGTTCGCCCTCCATTAATTTGCACTAAGGAACATTTAAGCGAGATTTTGCATAAATTGGATCTGACTTTTGCGGATCTGACTTTAGATATGCTGGATAACAAGGAGGTCGCATAATGAAAGCACTTAAATTTAATCAGATATGGGATGTTCAAATCCGGGATGTTGAACCGTTACATTGTGTTGAGTCTGATGATGTGGTGGTTGATATTGCGGTTTGTGGTGTCTGTGGTACGGATGTTGGGATTATCACGGGTTCTTACCCTGTTGCGATTCCGGGGACGACTCTTGGTCATGAAACGACGGGTGTTGTCACTCAAATAGGAAGAAGTGTTACGCGTTTTCACGTGGGTGACCGCGTGGTGGTCAACCCTACTTATTCCTGTGGGCATTGTCGGATGTGTCAGACAGGAAGCCCAAATCATTGTGAAAAAAAATTGGGAACCGAAGCTGGGGTTTCTTATGACGGAGCATTTGCTGAGCAGTATCTGGCTAAAGAGAGTTCACTGATAAAACTGGATGATCATGTCAGCATGGAAGAGGCATCACTGACCGAGCCGCTTAGTTGTACATTGACTGGGGTCGATAAGCTGGGTATCACTCATACTAATATTCGTGCAGCAGTGGCTGGCGCAGGTCCAATGGGTATGCTCTATATTTGGGCTTTACATGCCAGAGGCGTCGAGGCTTTCATGGTCGAGAAAAACGAGAGTCGTGTTCAGTTTGCCAGAGAAAATCTGCCGCCGGAATGTGAGCTGTATACTGATTTTGATGAGGCTTTAACGCAGAAATATGGCGATAAATCGGCACTTATCGATCTATGTGTAGATACTACCGGTCAGTTAACCGAGTACATTTTCGAACATCTGGCTCCTGGCGGAAAATTGCTGAATGTTGCGCTTAAAGATAAACATGCCAACCTTGATCTTCTTAAGATTGCGGATAAGAGTCTTTCAGTCATTGGTTCTATTGACTCTCTGAATAACAGTTTTGAACGTGCTTATACTATGATCCGGGATGGTGTGATTCCGGCGGGTCGTCTGGTCAGTCAGATCTTTGATTTTAATGATTACTTGCAGGCTTTTCTCACTGTGGGTTGCGATATTGCGGGTAAAACCCAAAAACCGCTCTATACGCCAAATTGTAAAGTGCTGATCCGCATTTCCGATCTCAAGTAATGGAATTTTTCACATGGACAAATTTAATGTGATTTTTGATATTGATGGGGTCATTGTCGATAGTGAGCAATTGCACTTTGATGTTCTTTGTGCGTTGGCCCCTGATTACACACATCATGTACAACCGCAGCAACTTATCGGTCTGAGTCTGGAGGAGACGCTGGATTATATTGGGGTTCCAGCTCAACAGCAGCAAGAGATCACGGCTAAAATTGTCTCTGTTTACAAAGATAAGCTGTCTCAAAGTTACCTTCGCCCAGGGATTGCCGGGCTGATAGTGGCTTTACAACAGCACAGCATCCCTTTTGGTTTTGTCTCTACTGCGCCGCGTGAAGTGTGTTTGGCTAATATTGGATTATTGGGATTGAGCGAAAGCCCAGCTTTGATCTCTGGTGACGATGTTGTAAGAACGAAACCGAATCCCGATCCCTATCTTGCCATGTTGGAATTGAAGTCTATGGATGTTCATCAAACATTGGTAATTGAAGATACAGATTTGGGGATTACAGCAGCAACACAGGCAGGTATTCCCTATGTGTATGCCTGGCCTCATGCGTTATCCGTTGCAGAACAGTATCAACAGGCCACCCGCATTATCGGAGCGCTGACAGATATTCCGCAATTTTCTAGGATTAATTTTGCATAGTTTAATGCCCTCCGTTAGTTATATCGGAGGGCATTTTTATTTATATAGAAGGAGTATGCGTTGTCTGATCTGAATATGGTTTCTTTGGTAAAACAACCCATCATGGCGACGCGCGTCGCTTTTTTTATTGCCGGCTTTAGTCTTGCAAGTTGGGCTCCCCTCATTCCTTTAGCGAAAGAACGGCTACAACTTGATAATGGCGCGATGGGGCTTCTGATGCTGGCGTTCGGTATTGGCTCTTTCATCATGATGCCGATGGCAGGAATGTTGGCCGCACGTTTTGGATGCCGGCAAGTTTTCACTTTATGTGCCCTGTTAGTGCTGGTTATGTTGCCGGGTCTCAGCGTATTACCTACACCACTGACACTGGCCTGCGTTTTATTTATCTTTGGTGCAGGTATTGGCGCGATGGATGTTGTAGTAAATATCCACGCTGTTATGGTAGAAAAAATGGCTCAGCGGCCGATCATGTCTGGCTTTCACGCGTTATTCAGTTTGGGGGGAATAGCTGGCGCAGGCTCGGTCAGTGCATTATTGTCTCTAGGAATATCACCTTTTCAGGTGATGATCATGGTGGCGCTACTTATTATCTTGTTGCTGCTGCCTGCATGGAGTGGGTTGTTAAATGAAGCAGAATCGGGTAGTACGCCGTTTTTTGCTGTTCCCCGTGGAGTTGTTGTTTTACTGGGCTTTCTCTGTTTTGTTGCCTATATCATGGAAGGCTCAATGCTGGATTGGAGCGGTATATTATTAACCAGTGTACATAATATCAGCAGTCATCAGGCTGGAATCGGTTACACTCTTTTTGCTATTGCGATGACATCTGGTCGCTTTTTGGGGGATAAGATTATTGCCCTTTATGGGCACCGGCGGGTTTTTATCAGTAGTGCCTTATTAGCGACCTCTGGATTTATCCTTATTTACTCAGCATCAACAGCAATAATATTAGGACTTTCCTTCCTGATGATTGGCGCAGGTCTCTCTAATATAGCACCCATGCTTTTTACTGCTTCCGGTCAACAGAAAATTATGCCTGACTCGCTGGCAGTTGCGGCGGTTTCTACAATGGGATATTCAGGGATATTACTTGGGCCTGCAATTATCGGAGGATTAGCACATGTTGTGACATTACATGGTGCTTTTGCTTGTGTTGCTTTACTCTCTGTTTCCTTACTTGCAGGATATAAATTTATTAATCCAAGCGGAAGATAATAGAGGGAGCTCCTATGAGTTTGTCACAATATGATTGGCTGAATGAACCATCTGATTGGCAAGCTGGAAGTGACTGGCTTAATGTCACTACAGATCATAAAACCGATTTTTGGCAACAAACATGGTATGGTTTTCAACGTCATAGTGGTCATGTTTTTGGGCGTTATGTTGAGGATAATTTTACCTTTCAACTCTGTATTGAAGGATGTTTTGAGCATTTATACGATCAAGCTGGAATTATGCTATTGGTGGATGAAAAACATTGGTTGAAAGGAGGAGTTGAATATTCTGATGGTCATGCCTCGATTGGTAGTGTGCTGACACGTCATCATTCTGATTGGTCTATGGGCGTATTTCCGGGTGATTCTAGTAAATTTTGGTTACGTTTGACTCGTGAAGAGGGATATTTAAGACTGCAATATTCCACTGATGGTTTTCGGTGGCCATTGTTGAGGTTATCTCCTTTTTTTGAAGATAAACAACCTGTCTTTGTTGGTGCAATGTGTTGTTCTCCAGAACGGCACGGATTACAGGTGCGGTTTTCTGATTTCCAATTGACGCCGCCAATAAAAAAACCATTGCATGATTTAAGTTAGCCAGAATTGTTTTCGGATAATTATGCTAATTAAAACAGGCTGTAAAACACCCGAAGCAATATGCTTCGGGTGTTATGTATCAAGGTTAGATGCCTTAAACTTTTTCTAAAATAAAACCAGTAAAGTCAGCGGTTGCTCCACTTGGTCTGGGGCCAATTTGATCTTTCAGCAAGTAAACGCGTAAAAGTCCTTCTTCATCTGTACTTAATTCGATAGAACCTGTTGTAAAATCGGTGCTGCTTACAGCAAAAGAATCCGGGCCTGATGTGCGATTTTGTAAACCAAAATAAGCTGGTGATGATTCTGCTGATAAGCGAGCGGTACCAGTCAGTTTATATTTAGTGTTAGGCTCTAATCCTTCTATAATTTGATCAATGACGCCAGAACCCGTAACGCTTTGGATTCTGATAAAGTTAATTCCATTCTCGGATAAGATTTTTACTGTTTCAGGAACTGGGATTCTCCAGCCGTTATATCCCTCTTCGAATGAACCGTTAACCAGTTCTTTATGAGAGTTTTTCTTATTACCAGAATAATCTTCGTTATTTAGGATTTCTTGTACGTTCATATATTTAGTCCTTTTTAAATAGATAGAAATAAATTTAACTTTTCTTAAGTGCTTTGTTTTTCGGTGAGCACTTTATCAATGACAGGAGAATACTCAATCGTATTTTTTATTGATGGAGATTTGTAATTTATTGTATCAATTAATAAAAAAATAAGATAAATGCGTGTAAGTTTCAATATATACAGTGTATATAGTCTCTTTCTTTCCTTCATTGTCGGTGGAAATTTATTCGCTCCTTGCATTCAACGTTGCTGAACAATCCTCTAAGATAGGTCAGATTTTTGTTGTCTATTTTTCGAATGGCTTGTAGCTAGGCATCTAAAGGAATTTAATATATGGGAAATTAGATTAAAAAATTAATAATCTTTAATTGTATTAATTTTTTCTCTGTCCGGTTATTTAATTTATTAAATATTCTGAAGATTTAATAAATTACTTGATAAAAAAGAAGTCATAGACGATTAATTAGGGGTTATTAGATAGGAGTCCTTTCCTTACTATAAACCTGAAAAGTTATCGACCTAAATAACTATCCCAATCTTTCCAGACAGGTTGTAACCCTGCTTTAGTCAATACATCCGCGACCTGATAAACGGAACGGTTATCATGCGGAATAAATTGTTCTAATTCTTCGTGGCTATTGTCTGCGTAACCTCCGGGTTGGGTTTTTGAACCTGCGCTGACATTATTGATTGCCAGTGGTATTACGTGATCGCGAAAGAATGGAGATTCCCGAGTAGAAATAGAAAGTTCTACATCTGGCGCAAACAGACGAAAAGCACAAATCAGTTGTACCAGTTCTGCTTCACTCATTAATGATGCAGGTTCAATACCTCCGGCACAAGGCCGCAAACGTGGGAATGAAATTGAATAACGGCTTTGCCAATATGTGCGTTGTAAAAAGAATAAATGTTCAGCCACCATATAACAATCTGTCCGCCAGTGATTGGATAGGCCAATTAATGCTCCCAAACCAATTTTATCGATTTTTGCCCGGCCAAGGCGATCCGGTGTTTCTAGTCGCCAGTGAAAATCTTGTTTTTTACCTCGTAGATGATGCAGTCGATAAGTTGGCTCATGATAGGTTTCTTGATAAACCATCACACCATCCAGCCCCAACGTTTTGAGTTCTGAATATTCTTCCTGAGTCATTGGCTGGACTTCCATCATTATGGAACTGAAATGTTTACGGATAAGTGGCAGATAACGGCGGAAATAATCCATACCTACTTTACTCTGATGCTCCCCCGTGACTAATAGCAGATTGTCAAAACCCAGAGTTTTAATCGCCTGACATTCTGCAATAATTTCATCTTTATTTAGTGTCTTGCGCTTGATGTGGTTACTCATTGAGAATCCACAATAGGTGCAATCATTGGCGCACAAATTCGAGAGATAAAGCGGTACATAAAAACCAACGGTATTACCGAAGCGTTGACGAGTCAATTTCTGTGCCCGTTGCGCCAGCGGTTCTATATAGGGTTTCGCCGCTGGTGAGAGCAGCGCCATAAAATCATCCAGATTTAATTTATTGCTGCTCAATGCCCGTTCGACATCCTGCGAAGTTTTGCTGTTAATACGAAGAGTAATGTCATCCCAACCCAGTTGCCGCCAGTGATAACCAAAACTGTTGTTTAAAAGATGATTAGCCATTAGAACGTTCCCAGAAAATCAGTCAATGGACTGGATGCAACAGCATGTTGTTTTGGACTTGCCAGGCCAGCCTGATGGGATAATTCACCTGCTCCAATTGCCATTCTGAATGCCTGTGCCATTTTTACTGGGTTACGCGCGACGGCAATAGCGGTATTGACCAATACGGCATCAGCACCCAGTTCAATTGCTTCCAGTGCATGGCTTGGTGCGCCGATGCCCGCATCGACAACCACCGGCACCTGTGCTTGCTCAATAATAATTTGCAGGAAATCCCGCGTTAGCAGCCCCTGATTAGAGCCAATCGGCGCGCCCAAAGGCATGACTGCCGCGCAGCCCACTTCTTCCAGACGTTTACACAAAACAGGATCCGCACTGCAATAAGGCAGAACGACAAATCCGTCTTTGACCAGCATTTCAGCGCCTTTGAGCGTTTCGACTGGATCGGGCAGCAAATATTTCACATCAGGATGGATCTCCAGTTTGATCCAGTTTGTTGCCAATGCTTCACGGGCCAGACGGGCCGCGAACAGAGCCTCTTCTGCGGTTTTGGCTCCAGACGTATTTGGCAGCAATTTGACGCTAAGTCTTTGTAATGGCGCCAGAATGGCGTCATTACCTCCCTGCAAATCAATGCGTTTCATCGCCATCGTGACAAGCTGACTGCCTGAGGCCGCTATAGCCTGAATCATTAAATCTGAATTAGCGAATTTGCCTGTACCAGTAAACAAACGGGAATTAAAAGTAGTATCAGCGATCTTTAACATATCAACCTCCGGCAATAGCCTGAAACAAAAGGATATTGTCCCCGTCATTAACTTGGTGCGTACTCCAGTTCGAACGCGGAATAATGGTTTGATTAATGGCCAATGCAGTCCCCGGTTGCGCTCGTTCAAGTTGTTCTAGTAATTGCTGTAGAGCCAGAGGAGCGGTAAGCTCCATCAACTGGCCATTTATAGTAATTTTCATGCCATATCTCCGCAGATCGGGCATTGCTGCGATTGACTGAGCTGTAGCGTGCTCCAGCTTTGCTGCTTACCATCAAATAGACGAAGTTTGCCGCTCAACGGAGAGGGAAGTCCGCTTAACATTTTGATGGCTTCCAATGCCTGCAATGTGCCGATGACGCCGACGACCGGACCTAATACACCCGCAGTTCGGCAATTGCGCTGTGGTTCTTCCTGATCAGGGTAGAGGCAGGTATAGCAGCCGTGAGGATAAGGGGGTTCAAGCACCATAAGCTGACCGCTGAACCCAACGGCACTGCCGCTGATTAAGGGTTTTCGTGTTGCGACACAAGCCGCATTGATAGCATGGCGGGTTGCTATGTTGTCACAGCAATCAAGAACCAGATCGACCTGTTTTACGATTTTTTTCAGCGATTCCACGTCTTGACGTTTATTAAGAACAGTTATTTTTACCAGTGGATTAAGGGCATTGAGTTGATTAGCTGCAAGTTCAGCTTTTGCCGAAGGGATATCCTCTGTGCGGTAAAGGATTTGCCGTTGTAAATTGGAGATGTGCAGTTGGTCATCATCAGCGAGATAAATTGTTCCCACACCCGCCGCAGCGAGATAGAGAGACGCAGGGGCACCCAGCCCTCCTAGACCGACAATCAGTACACGGCTGGTTTTCAGTTTTTCCTGCCCCTCAGGGCCGATATCTTCCAGCAACAGTTGTCGGCTGTAACGCATAAATTCTTGATCATTCAACATAAGAACCTCTCAATACCGTCAACTAAATGCCTTCAACCAAATGAATCAACTGCGCCGTTGCCTGACGCCAATCCTTTGCTTTGGTAATCGCACTAACCAGCGCTACACTGCCAACTCCCGTAGCAATAACATCCGGTACACGTTCGAGAGAGATGCCTCCGATAGCGACAGTAGGGTAATCCGGTGTGTTTTCTACCTGTCGTTTTAGTGCTTCCAGCCCTTGTGGAGAAGAGGGCATTGCTTTGGTAGTCGTCGGGAAAATATGGCCGAGGGCGATATAAGATGGACGTAAAGATTTTGCCCGTGCCAATTCTTGTTCATTGTGAGTGGAAATGCCTAACCGTAATCCGGCTTTTTGAATTGCATTCAGATCGGCGTTATCTAAATCTTCCTGCCCCAGATGAACACCGTAAGCGCCATGTTTGATCGCCAGTCGCCAGTAATCGTTAATAAATAAACGAGCGTTATATTGGCGGCCCAGCATGATGGCCTGCTTAATTTCGCCCTCGATCTGATCTTCTGGCAGGTCTTTGATTCGTAACTGGATAGTGGTAATTCCTGTCTTTAACAGGCGGGAAATCCATTCCAGCGAATCCACGACCGGATATAGCCCCAATCTATGTTCAGTCGGGGCAAATGAGGCATTAGGCAGATTACTCATGAGATACGCCCTCCGCACTGTGATACAGCTCGCTGCCGCGGGCGCGAAATTCTTCTGACATCTGTTCCATACCGGCGGCATAATCGCGTACTTCCTGAGAGATCTTCATTGAGCAGAATTTAGGTCCGCACATAGAACAGAAATGAGCAATTTTACCGGAGGCTTGTGGCAGAGTTTCGTCATGATAGGCTCGTGCGGTCTCTGGATCGAGCGCCAGATTAAATTGATCTTCCCAACGAAATTCAAATCTTGCTTTTGACATAGCGTTATCACGGATTTGTGCGCCTGGATGACCTTTGGCGAGATCGGCGGCATGAGCAGCAATCTTGTAGGTTATCAGTCCTTGCTTAACATCATCTTTGTTTGGCAGACCAAGATGTTCTTTCGGCGTCACATAACAGAGCATGGCGCAGCCAAACCAGCCAATCATTGCTGCACCAATGCCTGAAGTGAAATGGTCATAACCTGGCGCAATATCTGTCGTCAGTGGCCCAAGAGTATAGAAAGGGGCTTCATGACAGTGTTCCAATTCTTCTGTCATATTGCGACGAATCATCTGCATTGGAACGTGTCCGGGGCCTTCGATCATCACCTGAACATCATATTCCCAGGCAATTTTGGTCAATTCGCCTAATGTGTGTAGTTCTGCAAATTGGGCTTCATCATTGGCATCTTGAATAGAGCCGGGGCGCAGGCCATCCCCTAATGACAGGGAAACATCATAAGCGGCACAGATTTCACAAATCTCGCGAAAATGTTGGTAGAGGAAGTTTTCCTGATGATGAGATAAGCACCATTTCGCCATAATTGAGCCACCGCGGGAGACAATCCCGGTCAGGCGTTTGGCTGTCATCGGTACATAGCGCAGCAGAACGCCTGCGTGAATAGTGAAGTAATCCACCCCTTGCTCTGCTTGTTCCAGCAAGGTATCACGGAACATTTCCCAGGTGAGGTTTTCCGCTACGCCATTGACTTTTTCCAGTGCCTGATAAATGGGGACGGTACCGATAGGAACCGGGCTGTTACGCAAGATCCATTCGCGGGTTTCGTGGATATAACGGCCAGTGGAGAGATCCATTACTGTATCTGCTCCCCAACGGGTAGACCAGATTAGCTTTTCTACTTCCTCTTCAATAGAAGAGGTCACTGAAGAGTTACCGATATTGGCGTTAACCTTCACCAGAAAATTACGACCAATAATCATGGGTTCTGATTCAGGATGATTGATATTGGCAGGAATAATCGCCCGGCCAGCAGCGATCTCCTGGCGGACAAATTCTGGTGTGATATTTTCTGGCAACTGAGCGCCGAAGCCTTGCCCGGCATGTTGTTGGCGTAGCACATCACCGCAGATACGTTCGCGCCCCATATTTTCCCGCAGCGCGATAAATTCCATTTCCGGCGTGATGATGCCTTTACGGGCATAGTGCAATTGAGTCACGCGCTTGCCTTTACCGGCTTTTAATGGATGAGGGCGGTTATTGAAACGTAAATGATCGAGGCCAGCATCCGCCAGACGTTGCTGAGTAAAATCAGAGCTAAGGGTGGTAACAGGTTCAGTATCTTGGCGTTCATCGATCCAGTGCTGGCGCAGTTTAGTTAACCCAACATGCACATCTAGCATGGAATCAGGATCGCTATAAGCGCCGGAAGTATCGTAAACAGGAATAGCTTCGTTTTCCTCATATTGCGGTTCTTCTTTGGTTCCACCGATCAAAGTGGGTGATAACTGAATTTCCCGCATTGGGACTTGGATATCGTCACGTGAACCTTGGAGATAAATTCGTCGTGAGTTAGGGAATGAAACTCCCTGAATAGAATTAATAAACTCCTGAGCGGCCTCGCGTTGAGCTTTACGTGGACGTGCCGGGCTGGGTTTTGGCGAAATATCAGTTGCAGGGATAACAGTATTATTAGACATAGCAAATTCCTAACTGTGTTATTGGGAAAGTTGCTTGTCTGGAGCTCGCAGGGAGTAATAATTGATGGCTGAATGGACTCTTAGAAAACTTGGTGAGCCGACAGCGGTTGATTACTCTTGTTCCCTTCGCGGGTCTTAACCCGATCAGGTTCCGCGGATCCCGAATTAACGGTCTCAGCCTGTGTATGCTGCGATAAAACAGCTTACGCTAGGCACTCCGACAAGAAAGTACACATTAGTATAGAAGGGATTATGAAAACTACAACCCTTGATAAATGAAAGTATTTACAATGACCATGTTAGCTGTTTCCAGCTATGTTGTTCTGCTTGAGCTTGCAAATGGGTATCGGCATTGACGGTAATCACCTCATCGGCAAACTGACACATCGGCAGATCATTAATCGAATCACTATAAAAACGGATAGTTTCAGGATAACTGTTTTGTTGCTCCAACCACTGTTTCATTCGTTTTACTTTACCTTCCCGAAAAGTGGCAATACCGTCTATTTTGCCGGTATAACAGCCGTTTTCTATTACCATATCAATGCCCAGCGCAGTGTGAATACCAAATTCGGCAGCAATCTTTTTCACAATAAAAGAGACGGTAGCAGAGATAATCATGACTGGAACCTGTTGCTGTTGATACTCTTCAAGCAGAGCTTTGGCTTGTGGATAAAACCGTGGTCTGATTTTCTCTTTAATAAATTCGGTGAGCCAGACATCAATCTGCTCTAGCGGAACCTGATGTAATGTTTGCAGGCTAAATGCCAGATAGTCATTCATATTCAGCATACCTGCGCTGTAATCAGCCGCCATTTTTTTGTCTGCTGCGATAAAACTGGGATCAGTAATTATGCCTTTTTCCCATAAGAATTCTGTCCATATAGCGCTGGAATCACCGGAGATTAAGGTGTCGTCCAGATCAAACACTGCAAGCAGTTGTGGCATGATGTTATGTTCCTCAGGTCAAAGCACATTGATAGCTGAGAATCATGCCTGCCATTGCCTGGTCAGGCAATACAACATATAACAATAAGACACTCTTTTTCTGATGAAAAAGCGTATGATTTATACACATATTAAAATAATTTAAGATGTCATAGTGATGATGCAACAACAAATTACAGGAACAGAACGTGGCTGGTGGATTATCAGCTATGAAAATCGTATTTGGCTCCCGGAAGGGGAATTACCTTTTGGAATTGCTGTCCAATGGTCATTGCAAGGAAAAATAGCGTGGCCTATTGGTGAATGGCAGGGTGAGAAAGTTTGGCTTATTTGTCAGAAAATGACTTCAGATATGGTTTCGCTGCGGCAAATTATTTCAAGTGATAGTGGGCTGTTTCAGTTAGCTGGCCGTGGAATGCAGTTGGCGGAGTTTTATCGCTCTCATCGATATTGTGGTTATTGCGGTAGTGAAATGTATCATAGTGTCAGTGAATGGGCTTGTTTGTGCCATCACTGTCATGAACGTTATTATCCTCAGATTGCGCCTTGCATTATTGTCGGTATTCGTCGCAATGATCAGATTCTGCTGGCGCAGCATCAACAGCATCGTGGAGGGATATACACAGTACTGGCGGGATTTGTTGAAGTCGGTGAAACACTTGAAGAAGCGGTCTCCCGTGAAGTCATGGAAGAGAGTAATATTAAAATCTGCAACTTACGTTATGTGGCTTCTCAGCCGTGGCCTTTTCCCCATTCATTGATGATGGCATTTTTGGCTGATTATGACAGTGGTGAAATCCGTCATGATCCGAAAGAGCTGATTAGCGCAGACTGGTATCGCTATGATCAACTGCCATTGATCCCGCCAGCCAATACGATAGCCCGCCGATTGATTGAAGACACGGTTGCTTTATGCCGAAATGCGTAATGTTCTGTTTGGCGCGATTCAACGGGAGAGATTTGTCTGTCATGTTACAATGGCAGTAAATCATTGCAGCCAGATAATATTGCGGCCAATAAATAAATGGAGTCTGTTATGAATGAATTGAAAAACGACCGCTATTTGCGAGCTTTACTACGCCAACCCGTTGATGTTACACCTGTATGGATGATGCGTCAGGCTGGTCGTTATTTGCCGGAATATAAGGCTACCCGTACCGAGGCAGGTGATTTTATCTCTCTGTGTAAGAACACTGAACTTGCTTGCGAAGTCACCTTACAGCCTTTACGGCGTTATCCATTGGATGCGGCGATTCTCTTCTCCGATATTCTCACTATTCCTGATGCAATGGGGTTGGGACTCTATTTTGAGGCAGGAGAAGGCCCGTGTTTTAAATCCCCTATTTTGAATCGTGCTGATGTAGAAAAACTGCCGGTTCCTGATCCTGAAATGGAGCTGGGTTATGTGATGGATGCAGTGCGTACAATTCGTAAAGCACTGGCGGGTCAGGTTCCTTTGATTGGCTTTTCCGGTAGCCCGTGGACACTAGCGACTTATATGGTGGAAGGCGGTAGTAGTAAGGCATTTACTAAAATTAAAAAAATGATGTATGCCGAGCCCGCTGTCATGCACTTATTGCTGGATAAACTGGCAGACAGCGTTACCCTTTACCTTAATGCCCAGATTAAAGCGGGTGCTCAGTCCGTGATGATTTTTGATACTTGGGGAGGCGTGCTGACGGGGCGAGATTATCGCGAGTTTTCCCTGCGTTATATGCACAAAATTGTTGATGGCCTGATCCGTGAAAATGAAGGTCGCCGTGTGCCGGTAACATTGTTTACCAAAGGTGGTGGGCAGTGGCTGGAAGTAATGGCTGAAACGGGTTGTGATGCCCTTGGTTTGGACTGGACGACAGATATTGCTGATGCACGCCATCGTGTAGGGAATAAAGTGGCTTTGCAGGGCAACATGGATCCATCTATGTTATATGCCGCTCCAGAGCGGATTGAGCAGGAAGTTTCGACAATTTTGGAAGGTTTTGGTGTGGGTTCTGGTCATGTTTTTAACCTTGGTCATGGTATCCATCAAGATGTATCTCCGGAACATGCTGGTGTATTTGTTGAAGCGGTACATAAACTTTCAGCTAAATATCATCAGTAAAAATATGATTAACACGAAAGCATTACGTCAGGAACAAATAGAAAAGGCTCAACACGTCATCCATTATGATGATTTTTCTTCACCAAAATTGATTGCAGGGGCTGATGTGGGCTTTGAACAGCAGGGAACGGTTACCCGCGCAGCTATTGCTGTTCTCTCTTATCCTGCCCTTGAGCTGGTGGAGTATCAGATAGCCCGAATTGAAACTACACTTCCTTATATCCCTGGTTTACTCTCTTTTCGTGAATACCCTGCATTGATGGCTGCTTGGCAGTTGCTGAAACACACACCTGATCTGGTCATGGTGGATGGTCATGGTATTGCTCATCCACGTCGTTTAGGTGTTGCTAGCCATTTTGGTTTATTGGCGAATGTACCGACGATTGGCGTGGCAAAACGTCGTTTATGTGGTGAAAGTGAACTATTGGGTGAGCAACCCGGCAGTTGCCAGCCTTTGATTGATAAAGAGGAACAAATTGGTTGGGTATGGCGAAGTAAAAAACGTTGTAATCCATTATATATTTCTACAGGACACAGAATCAGTCTTGATAGTGCATTGCTATGGGTAGAGCGTTGTGTGAGAGGTTATCGTCTACCTGAAACTACCCGTTGGGCGGATGGTATCGCCTCAAATAGGGTGTTTTTTGAACAAATGATGCAGAAAAATCCTTAAATTCGGTGTAAGCGTGTGGATCTTCTTGAATTTCAGGTAAACTGCGAAGCAAATTATGCATTAATGAGTAAGAACTAATGTTACGAAACCCGATACATTTACGGTTGGAAAAACTTGAAAGCTGGCAGCATCTGACTTTCATGGCGAGTTTATGCGAACGGATGTATCCAAATTACCAAATGTTCTGTCGTCAGACAGCGTTCGCGGACCCTGCTCTTTACCGCCGTATCTTGGATTTGGTGTGGGAAATATTAGTGGTAAAAGATGCCAAGGTTAATTTTGATAATCAGCTGGAAAAGTTGGAACAGATCATTCCGTCAGCCGATGATTATGATATTTACGGTGTGTACCCGGCAATTGATGCGTGTATTGCATTAGGGGAAGTACTCCATGCCCGTCTGAGTGGTGAGACATTGGAGCATACAATTGCAGTGAGTGAAATTTCAATTCGCACCGTTGCTATGCTTGAAATGACCCACGCCGGGAAAGAAATGACCGATGAAGAATTAAAAGTATTACCTGCCATTGAACAAGAGTGGGACATTCAATGGGAAATTTATCGCTTATTGGCCGGCTGTGAAGAGCGGGATATTGAGTTGATTAAAGGATTGAAAGCTGACCTCCGGGAGTCAGGAATTAGCAACATTGGCATAAATTTAACGCAGTAAAGTGAAAAAACGTGATTTAATGCTTTAAATGCCATGTTCAAAGGCTTCACTTTTGCCCCCACTCTGTTCTACATTTGGGGGGTGAAAAGAAGTGGCTATCGGTGCGTGTATGCAGGGGTGCTGTCATTCGGCATATCCGTCGCACTCGATGCTTTGCAAACGATAAACACACTGTAAGGATAATCTATGAATAAGACTGAATTAGTTGATGCAATCGCAGAAAGCGCAGACCTGACCAAAGCTCAGGCGAAAGCGGCTCTGGAATCAACTTTGAATGCAATTACTGAATCCCTGAAAGAAGGTGATTCAGTACAATTGGTGGGCTTTGGTACTTTCAAAGTTAACCATCGCGCAGAGCGTACTGGCCGTAACCCTCAAACCGGTAAAGAAATTACAATCGCTGCTGCGAATGTACCTGCTTTCTCTGCTGGGAAGGCATTGAAAGACGCAGTTAAATAATTTCATTGCAAAAAAGAAAAAATAGAAGGGGTATCTCTCCCCTTTTGTTGGTTCGTCAGGGGCTGATGACACTAGGATTCGTCTTCGCGCTCAGCGCCTGTACCAATCAACCAAAAGAACCTTCTTTTAGTGCAAGTGGATTCATCGCAGATAATGGCGTTGTCCGCTTGTGGCGCCTCAACGATCAAAATAGTAAGCCTCTGGTTCTAATGAGTGTTTACAGCCCTTACCGTAACGGCAATACCATCGTGACTTTTTATGAATATAAACAGGGTGATTTACGCCAAGTTCGTCGTGAAATTCTGAATGATGAAAATCCATTGGCTGAACAACTTCGTTTAGATAAATCCGGTGATGTGATTTTTATGCAAAAACAGTCGAAAATGCGGCGTGAACCACTTTCCAGTGATGATATTGTTCGCATGCAGTTTGACGCTAAACGGGCTCTTGAGTTAAGTGATGCGCTGATCGTGGGAAATGTGCGTTTGATGCAAGGACATTGGCATAACGGCAAAGTCACTACTTGTGCGGGTGACACGATTTCCGTCGAGTTTGAACCCTACGCGAGGTCATGGCTTGAACAGCGAGAAAAAAGAAGCTACGGTCAATTAACCATTGCCTGGTTGGAAGCTTCGGCTGGCCGCGAATTACTGCTGGTAGCCAATAACGACTTCTGCCGTTGGGAACCGACGAAGGACAGCCTCTGACCTCCGCCAGTTTTGTGATTACTTCAGCCGGTTAATTGCCCGGTATCCAATATCTTTGCGGTAAAAACAGCCACTCCATTCAATCTCCTCTGCTTGCTGGTAACTGTTTTTCTGTGCGTCGGCAATGTTTTTTCCCAAAGCGGTAACACATAGAACACGCCCACCTGCGGTAATAACATCACCGTCTTTCAGCGCTGTACCTGCATGAAAAACCTTGATGCTTTCATTTTCTTGTTGGGACAAGCCATGAATAATATCCCCTGTGTGATAATCAGCAGGATATCCGCCGGCAGCCAGCACTATACCCAGAGCAGGGCGTTCGTCCCAATCAGAAGTTTTACCAGTAAGCTCGCCTTTTGCACCGGCTAGACAAAGTTCAACTAAATCGGAACGCATACGCATCATGATTGGTTGAGTTTCCGGATCGCCAAAGCGACAGTTAAATTCAATCACTTTTGGTTCGCCATTCTGGTTGATCATCAACCCGGCATAAAGAAAACCGGTATAGACATGATCTTCAGCAGCCATACCATTAACTGTAGGATAAATAATTTCTTCCATAATACGCTGGTGGATTGCATCGGTGACGACCGGAGCGGGTGAATAGGCCCCCATTCCCCCAGTGTTCGGGCCGGTGTCACCATCACCTACGCGCTTATGATCCTGGCTGGTTGCCATAGGAACGACATTCTTGCCATCGACCATAACGATAAAGCTCGCTTCTTCGCCAGTTAAAAACTCTTCAATAACAATCCGATGGCCTGCATCACCAAATGCATTTCCGGCCAGCATATCTTTTATCGCGGACTGGGCTTCTTCCTGTGTCATCGCAACAATTACACCTTTACCCGCAGCCAACCCGTCAGCTTTTATGACAATAGGTGTGCCGACTGTATCCAGATAGGCGAGAGCCGGTTCGATTTCTGTAAAATTCTGATAAGCCGCCGTTGGGATTTGATGGCGAGCCAGAAAATCTTTGGTGAATGCTTTTGAGCCTTCTAATTGAGCGGCTGCCTGAGTTGGACCAAAGATAGTCAACCCCGCTTTTTGGAATGCATCGACAATGCCAATGACCAATGGCGCTTCAGGGCCAACGATAGTCAGCCCGATATTATGGCTTTGTGCAAATGCTAACAGGCTATTGATATCTGTCGCTGAGATATCAATATTTTCCAGATTGCTTTCCAGAGCGGTTCCTGCATTTCCTGGAGCAACATAGACTTTATCAGCCAAAGGAGACTGGGCTGCTTTCCATGCCAGAGCGTGCTCGCGTCCACCGCTACCAATAATTAAAATATTCATTCAGTTTACTCCTGCTATTGATTAGTGGCGGAAATGGCGCATGCTAGTAAAAATCATGGCGAGACCATGTTCATCAGCCGCTGCAATGATTTCGTCATCACGGATAGAACCGCCTGGTTGGATAACACAGCTCACGCCGGCAGCTGCTGCCGCATCAATGCCGTCACGGAATGGGAAAAATGCGTCAGAAGCCATTGCACACCCCTGAACCTCCAAACCTTCGTCGGCGGCTTTAATTCCAGCAATTTTAGCAGAATAGACGCGGCTCATTTGGCCTGCACCGATACCGATGGTCATATCATTTTTTGCATAAACAATTGCATTTGATTTGACAAACTTAGCGACTTTCCAACAGAACAGGGCATCTTTCATTTCTTGTTCCGTGGGTTGACGTTTGGAAACTACACGTAAGCTATCTGTAGTTACCATGCCAAGATCGCGATCTTGGACCAGCAGGCCGCCATTAACACGTTTGAAATCAAGACCAGCAACGCGGGTTTCCCATTTGCCACTGACCAAAACACGGACATTTTGCTTGGTAGCCAAAATGGGTAATGCATCTTCATTTATTGAAGGGGCGATAATTACCTCAACGAATTGGCGATCGATAATGGCTTGTGCAGTTTTAGTATCAAGTTCGCGGTTGAACGCGATAATACCGCCGAAAGCTGAAGTAGGGTCTGTTTTGAATGCGCGATCATAGGCTTCGTGAATATCTTTACCTATTGCTACGCCGCATGGGTTAGCGTGCTTAACGATAACACATGCAGGCTCTGAGAATTCCTTAACACATTCCAAAGCTGCATCTGTATCAGCAATGTTATTATAGGAAAGCGCTTTACCTTGTAATTGCGTTGCCGTTGCGATGGACGCTTCAGAGATATTCTCTTCTATATAGAAAGCGGCGTCCTGATGACTGTTCTCGCCATAACGCATATCCTGCTTTTTAGTGAAATTTAGATTCAGGGTACGAGGGAAACGCCCTGATGGTTGAGTGACGTCACCGTAATAAGGCGGAACCAGTTTGCCAAAATAGTTAGCAATCATACTGTCATAAGCAGCAGTGTGTTCAAATGCCTTAATTGCTAAATCAAAACGGGTCGATTGTGTCAGTGAACCTTGATTGTTATCCATCTCTTCAATGATTTTTTCATAATCATGACTATTAACCACGATCGCGACATCTTTGTGGTTCTTAGCAGCAGAGCGAACCATTGTTGGTCCACCGATATCAATGTTTTCAACAGCATCTTCCAAAGTGCAATCTGGTTTAGCAACGGTTTGTGCGAATGGATATAGATTTACAACTACCATATCAATTGGTGAAATTTGGTGTTGTTCCATAATCTCATCATCTTGCCCGCGGCGACCAAGGATTCCGCCATGCACTTTGGGATGCAGGGTTTTAACGCGCCCATCCATCATTTCAGGAAAGCCGGTGTAATCTGAAACTTCAGTAACCTTCAGACCAGAGTCAGCTAGTAAATGGGCTGTGCCGCCAGTAGAAAGTAATTCAACACCGCGTTGAGATAAGGCTTTTGCAAATTCAACAATCCCTGATTTATCGGAAACACTAAGCAGGGCACGACGGATTGGGCGAAGCTGTTGCATTGGTTTGGTCCCTTGGATTTTATAAGGCAATAACATGTTATTGGGAAGAACCCACTATGTATCAGGACATGAAAAATGGGCACTGCAATAACATTTCAGAACAGTCAGCTAAAATCATGCAATGATTTTAGCCACCGAATTGTAACGAAAACGTTTGCGTGATGCTCGATAAATTTTAACCCAACTAACCATTTGTGGATAAGTCTGTTGATAAATGAGTATAAAGTGGGGTTTTGCTGTGGGATTAATCAAACGATCAATTTTCTTTAAAATAATTATTGCCAGCGGCGAAGAACACCCTATAATGCGCCACCACTGACCGACACAACGCTGACAAAGCGTGTGAGGCCAGGCAGAGCAAAGCAAATAAGCGCTTGAC
>NZ_JBEJZY010000051.1:0-33284 GCF_040256935.1 Photorhabdus viridis | reverse complement strand
TCAGATGGTCGTTACCCTGATTGCACCAATCGCGATGGACCAGGGTCTGCGCTTCGCAATCCGTGAAGGTGGCCGTACAGTAGGTGCTGGTGTTGTTGCTAAAGTTATCGCATAATTTTTTGATGTGATTACTCTAAAAGGGCATCAACTGATGCCCTTTTTGTACGTTGTTTTATAAGAACCTATCTCATCAATAGTTGTTTTTAATTATTGGTGAGATAGGCTCTGATACAACGAATTGGCTATATATCTCTCAGATATACAATGTCATACTGAATTATGGCGCCAAGTCAGATACAATCACTCAAATTTTTTGGTTCGGTCTGATTTGTTTTGCTCTTGCGAGGCAAGCTGGCTATCTATTTAAATCATAGTTACAGGTTGGTTTATGAGTGCGAATAGCGATGCTCAAGAAAGCAGGCGCGGTCTTGAGGTAATGAAATGGCTATTAGTGGCAGCTTTATTAACAGCTGCTATCGTTGGTAACTACCTTTATCGGGAGTATAGCCTTCCTTTGCGCGCGATAGCGGTTGTTGTTATTGTTGCTCTTGCGGGAGCGGTTGCGCTCTGGACAGCTAAAGGTAAAACCACACTGGCTTTTGCCCGTGAAGCCCGCGTTGAAATGCGCAAAGTCATTTGGCCAACTCGCCAGGAAGCGTTGCACACAACTTTGATTGTGGCGGCAGTGACTGCATTGATGTCTTTGATCCTCTGGGGTCTTGACGGCATCCTGGTGCGTTTAGTTTCATTTATTACAGGCCTGAGGTTCTAAGATGTCGGATTCCCCAAAAAAACGTTGGTATGTCATACAGGCATTCTCCGGGTTTGAAGGTCGTGTTGCACAATCTTTACGTGAACATATCAAACTGCATGATATGGAAGATTCTTTTGGCGAAGTGATGGTGCCAACAGAGGAGGTTGTCGAGATTCGTAGCGGCCAGCGTCGCAAAAGTGAACGCAAATTCTTCCCTGGGTATGTACTGGTACAAATGATTATGAACGATGCAACATGGCATCTTGTTCGCAGCGTACCGCGTGTCATGGGTTTTATCGGTGGTACATCTGACCGCCCGGCACCAATTAGTGATAAAGAAGTTGATGCGATTATGAATCGTCTTCAGCAGGTTGGTGATAAACCACGGCCAAAAACATTGTTCGAACCAGGCGAAATGGTCCGTGTCAGCGATGGCCCATTTGCAGACTTTAATGGTGTTGTGGAAGAAGTCGACTACGAGAAAAGCCGCTTGAAGGTATCGGTTTCTATCTTTGGTCGTGCTACACCAGTTGAGCTGGATTTCAGTCAGGTAGAGAAAGCTTGATTTTTTAGGCATATCTTTTGCTGGCTTGCAATAGGCGTGAAATTAACATACAATTTCGCGCCTTTTGTTTTTAGTGGTCTGGCCTGAGAAGGCGGGACTGAAATGACAGGGGAGCCTTTTGAACAAGGCGATATCACCCACACAGAGGAAATTATCAATGGCTAAGAAAGTACAAGCCTATGTCAAGTTGCAAGTTGCAGCTGGTATGGCTAACCCAAGCCCTCCAGTAGGTCCTGCTTTAGGTCAGCAGGGTGTTAACATCATGGAATTCTGTAAGGCGTTCAATGCTAAAACTGACAGCATTGAAAAAGGCTTGCCAATTCCTGTTGTGATCACTGTTTATTCCGATCGCTCGTTTACTTTCGTTACCAAAACCCCACCAGCCGCTGTTCTGCTGAAAAAAGCCGCTGGTGTTAAATCAGGTTCCGGCAAACCGAATAAAGATAAAGTTGGTAAAGTAACCAGCGCTCAGATTCGTGAAATTGCTGAAACTAAAGCTGCGGATATGACTGGTGCTGATGTTGACGCAATGATGCGTTCAATCGAAGGTACTGCTCGTTCCATGGGCCTGGTAGTGGAGGGTTAATCGATGGCTAAACTGACCAAGCGCATGCGCACAATTCGTGAAAAAGTTGATGCAACTAAGCAGTATGACATTAACGAAGCCATTGTTCTTCTGAAAGAACTGGCAACTGCTAAATTCGTAGAAAGCGTTGACGTTGCTGTTAATCTCGGCATCGACGCTCGTAAATCTGACCAGAACGTACGTGGTGCAACTGTATTGCCTCACGGTACTGGCCGTTCCGTTCGTGTAGCTGTATTTACCCAGGGTGCAAACGCTGAAGCTGCTAAAGCGGCTGGCGCTGAACTGGTAGGTATGGAAGACCTGGCTGAACAGGTTAAAAAAGGCGAAATGGACTTTGACGTTGTTATCGCATCGCCAGATGCAATGCGCGTTGTTGGTCAATTAGGTCAAATCTTGGGCCCACGTGGCCTGATGCCAAACCCTAAAGTGGGTACTGTAACGCCTAACGTCGCTGAAGCTGTTCAGAATGCTAAAGCAGGCCAGGTTCGTTACCGTAACGATAAAAACGGCATTATCCACACCACCATCGGTAAAGTTGACTTCGACGCTGACAAACTGAAAGAAAACTTGGAAGCACTGCTGGTTGCGCTGAAAAAAGCAAAACCATCTTCTGCTAAGGGTATTTTCATTAAGAAAGTTAGCCTGTCCACTACTATGGGCGCAGGTGTAGCGATTGACCAGTCTGGTCTGAGCGCTTCAGTTTAATTTGAACTGAATGTGATTATCGCTTTACCTTGGCGTCAGATTTGTCTAGAATTTGGCGCCTTATGTTTGGTTAATAGATTATTTATTAGCTAAACAAACAATTTTCGGTTGGAGCTTGGCCTAATCCAAGCCCCGTCCAAGACCGCAGGTGTAAGTGATTACTTAATATCCCTGCGTAGACGGTGACAGAGCCAAATGAAATTTATTTCTGGATTCTGCTCACCGTGTTTTAGAGCTCAGACATCTTGTTGGTGTTATGAGTGATGTGAGTTCCGGGTTTTTCCCGGTTAATCCAGGAGCAAGAAGCTAATGGCACTAAATCTTCAAGACAAACAAGCGATTGTTGCTGAAGTCAGCGAAGTAGCCAAAGGCGCGCTGTCTGCGGTTGTTGCGGATTCCCGTGGCGTTACTGTAGGTAAAATGACTGAACTGCGTAAAGCAGGTCGCGAAGCTGGCGTTTATATCCGTGTTGTTCGTAACACACTGATCCGCCGTGCTGTGGAAGGTACTGCCTATGAGTGCCTGAAAGAAGCGTTTATCGGTCCAACCTTGATTGCTTTCTCTAACGAACATCCGGGCGCAGCTGCTCGTTTGTTCAAAGAGTTCGCGAAAGCGAATCCAGCATTCGAGATTAAAGCAGCAGCCTTTGAAGGTGAGTTTATTTCCGCGGCCAATATTGACCGTCTGGCAACACTCCCAACTTACGAAGAAGCAATCGCACGCCTGATGTCAACCATGAAAGAAGCCGTTGCAGGCAAGCTGGTTCGTACACTGGCAGCGTTACGCGAGCAGAGAGAAGCAGTTTAATTGCCAATTTCCTTCGTTGCTTTTTAACGTATAAATTATTTCTGAATTTTAGGAACACTTGTTATGTCTATCAATAAAGAACAAATTCTGGACGCAGTTGCAACAATGTCCGTCATGGATGTTGTTGAACTGATCACTGCAATGGAAGACAAATTCGGCGTTTCTGCTGCTGCGGCTGTAGCTGTAGTTGCCGGCGCTGCTGAAGCGGTTGAAGAGCAAACTGAGTTTGACGTTGTTCTGTCTTCTATCGGCGGTAACAAAGTTGCTGTTATCAAGGCAGTACGCGGCGCAACTGGCCTGGGTCTGAAAGAAGCGAAAGACCTGGTTGAAAGCGCTCCAGCTGTACTGAAAGAAGCTATCAGCAAAGATGACGCTGAAACACTGAAAAAATCTCTGGAAGAAGCTGGTGCTTCTGTTGAGATTAAGTAAGTTCAGTTTTGAGTTAGCAGCCTGACTTTAAAGGCTGACGGCTGGTGATTTATTGATCACCAGCCTTTTTGCGCTGTAGGGCATTAGTAGCATTTCCACTGTTTGGCTGCTAATTAACCCCCAAATACTTTTTCCTATTGACGACTTAATATACTGCGCTCTCAGCTACGATCCACTCGGGTAGCTCGGTAGTAAGGTAGCGCAATGAAATGATTTAAGAGTAATAGTAATGGGTATTACAGAAAATAATTCAATTTTCTGTTCGAAAAAACAGTGTCGTAAAGAGCTGTCCTTTAGGGCGGACAGAGTGGGTCACTGATCAGCGAGCTGAGGAACCCTATGGTTTACTCCTATACCGAGAAAAAACGTATTCGTAAGGATTTTGGTAAGCGTCCACAAGTTTTGGATGTACCTTATCTCCTTTCTATCCAACTTGACTCGTTCCAGAAATTTATCGAGCAAGATCCAGAAGGCCAGAATGGTTTAGAAGCGGCATTCCGTTCTGTATTCCCAATTCAGAGCTACAGCGGCAGTTCGGAGCTGCAATACGTTAGCTACCGTCTTGGTGAGCCAGTGTTTGATGTTAAAGAGTGTCAGATTCGTGGTGTCACTTATTCTGCACCTCTGCGCGTTAAACTGCGTCTGGTCATCTATGAACGTGAAGCACCGGAAGGCACAGTCAAAGACATCAAAGAACAAGAAGTCTACATGGGTGAAATTCCGCTCATGACTGACAACGGTACTTTTGTTATCAATGGTACTGAGAGGGTTATTGTCTCCCAGTTACATCGTAGTCCTGGTGTATTCTTTGACAGCGATAAGGGTAAAACTCACTCATCCGGTAAAGTGCTGTATAACGCACGTATTATCCCTTACCGTGGTTCTTGGTTAGATTTCGAATTCGATCCAAAAGATAACCTGTTTGTGCGTATTGACCGTCGCCGTAAATTGCCGGCAACTATTATTCTGCGTGCAATGGATTACAGCACTGAAAACATCCTGAATCTGTTCTTCAGTAAGACTGTTTTCGAAATTCGTGACAACAAACTCCAGATGACACTGGTGCCAGAGCGTCTGCGTGGTGAAACGGCTTCTTTTGATATTGAAGCAAACGGCAAAGTTTATGTTGAAAAAGGCCGTCGTATTACCGCACGTCATATCCGCCAGTTAGAAAAAGACGAAGTGAACCGTATTGAGGTTCCGGTTGAATACATCGCGGGTAAAGTTGTTGCAAGAGATTACATTGATGTCAACACAGGTGAAATTATCTGTGCGGCTAACATGGAACTCTCTTTGGATCTGCTGGCACGTTTGAGCCAGGCTGGTCATAAATCTATCGAAACCCTGTTTACCAACGATTTGGATCACGGTGCATATATCTCCGAGACTCTTCGTGTTGACCCAACCAATGATCGTTTGAGCGCTTTGGTTGAGATTTATCGCATGATGCGTCCTGGCGAGCCACCAACGCGTGAAGCAGCAGAAAATCTGTTTGAAAACCTGTTCTTCTCAGAAGATCGTTATGATCTTTCTGCGGTTGGCCGTATGAAATTCAACCGTTCATTGAGCCGTGAAGAAGTTGAAGGCTCTGGTATCCTGAGTAAAGATGACATCATTGATGTCATGAAAAAACTCATTGATATCCGTAACGGTAAAGGCGAAGTCGACGATATTGACCACTTAGGCAACCGTCGTATCCGCTCTGTGGGTGAAATGGCGGAAAACCAGTTCCGTGTTGGTCTGGTACGTGTTGAGCGTGCGGTTAAAGAGCGTCTGTCTTTGGGTGATCTGGATACCCTGATGCCTCAGGACATGATCAACGCTAAGCCGATTTCAGCCGCAGTGAAAGAGTTCTTTGGTTCCAGCCAGCTGTCTCAGTTTATGGATCAAAACAACCCGCTTTCTGAAATCACTCACAAACGCCGTATTTCTGCGTTAGGCCCAGGTGGCTTGACCCGTGAGCGTGCGGGCTTCGAAGTGCGTGACGTACATCCAACTCACTATGGTCGTGTATGTCCAATTGAAACCCCGGAAGGTCCGAACATCGGTCTGATTAACTCATTGTCTGTGTATGCGCAGACTAATGAGTATGGTTTCCTTGAAACCCCATACCGTCTGGTTCGTGATGGTGTTGTCACTGATGAAATTCATTACTTGTCTGCGATTGAAGAAGGTAACTTCGTTATCGCACAGGCAAACACCGTATTGGACGATGAAGGTCACTTCGTTGAAGATCTGATAACCTGCCGTAACTATGGCGAATCCAGCTTATTCAACCGTGAACAGGTTGAATATATGGACGTTTCCACTCAACAGGTGGTTTCCGTCGGTGCTTCCTTGATCCCATTCCTGGAACACGATGACGCAAACCGTGCATTGATGGGTGCAAACATGCAACGTCAGGCTGTTCCTACATTGCGCGCTGACAAGCCGCTGGTAGGTACAGGTATGGAACGTGCTGTAGCAGTTGACTCAGGTGTAACTTCCGTAGCTAAACGCGGCGGCGTGGTTCAGTACGTTGATGCATCCCGTATCGTTATCAAAGTAAACGAAGACGAAATGTATCCGGGTGAAGCTGGTATCGATATCTATAACCTGACTAAATACACCCGTTCTAACCAGAACACCTGCATTAACCAAATGCCATGTGTTTCTCTGGGCGAACCAGTAGAACGCGGTGACGTACTGGCTGACGGTCCATCCACTGACCTGGGTGAATTGGCGTTAGGTCAGAACATGCGCGTAGCGTTCATGCCGTGGAATGGTTATAACTTCGAGGACTCCATCCTCGTTTCTGAGCGTGTCGTTCAGGAAGATCGTTTTACAACCATTCACATCCAGGAACTGGCTTGTGTGTCTCGTGATACCAAATTAGGGCCTGAAGAGATCACAGCTGACATTCCTAACGTGGGTGAAGCTGCACTCTCCAAACTGGATGAATCCGGTATTGTTTATATTGGTGCGGAAGTTACCGGTGGTGACATTCTGGTTGGTAAAGTGACGCCTAAAGGTGAAACTCAGCTGACGCCGGAAGAAAAACTGCTGCGTGCTATCTTCGGTGAGAAAGCGTCTGATGTTAAAGACTCTTCTCTGCGCGTACCAAATGGCGTATCCGGTACGGTTATCGACGTACAGGTATTTACCCGCGACGGCGTTGAAAAAGATAAACGTGCTCTGGAAATCGAAGAGATGCAACTGCGTCAGGCTAAGAAAGACCTGACAGAAGAGTTGCGAATCTTTGAAGCCGGCTTGTTTGCCCGTATCCGTTCTGTCCTGATTTCTGGCGGCATCGAAGCTGAGAAATTGGATAAGCTGCCTCGTGAGCGTTGGTTAGAACTGGGTCTGGCTGATGAAGAAAAACAGAATCAGTTGGAACAGTTGGCTGAACAGTATGACGAACTGAAAACTGAGTTCGAGAAAAAACTGGACGCTAAACGTCGTAAGATCACTCAGGGCGATGACTTAGCGCCGGGTGTGCTGAAAATCGTTAAAGTTTATCTGGCGGTTAAGCGTCAGATTCAGCCTGGTGATAAGATGGCGGGCCGCCACGGTAACAAGGGTGTTATCTCCAAGATCAACCCGATCGAAGATATGCCTTACGATGAAAACGGCACTCCGGTAGATATCGTACTGAACCCGCTGGGCGTACCATCACGTATGAACATTGGTCAGATCCTGGAAACTCACTTGGGGATGGCTGCGAAAGGTATTGGCGACAAGATTAACGCGATGCTGAAACAGCAGCAGGAAGTCGCCAAACTGCGTGAATTTATCCAGAAAGCTTATGACCTGGGTGATGAAACCCGTCAGAAAGTTGATCTGAACACTTTCTCTGATGAAGAAGTTATGCGTTTGGCAGAAAACCTGAAAAAAGGTATGCCAATTGCAACACCAGTATTTGATGGTGCGAAAGAGAAAGAAATTAAAGAACTGCTGAAACTGGGTGACTTGCCAACTTCTGGGCAAATTACCCTGTTTGATGGTCGTACTGGTGAGCAATTCGAACGTCAGGTTACTGTTGGCTACATGTATATGCTGAAACTGAACCACTTGGTGGATGACAAAATGCATGCTCGTTCAACCGGTTCGTACAGCCTGGTTACTCAGCAACCGCTGGGTGGTAAGGCGCAGTTCGGTGGTCAACGCTTCGGTGAGATGGAAGTGTGGGCATTGGAAGCATATGGTGCCGCGTACACCTTGCAGGAAATGCTCACCGTCAAGTCCGACGATGTTAACGGCCGTACCAAGATGTATAAAAACATCGTGGATGGCAACCACCAGATGGAACCTGGAATGCCGGAATCCTTCAACGTATTGTTGAAAGAGATCCGCTCTCTGGGTATTAACATCGAGCTGGAAGACGAATAAACCGTATTCCCGCTGGTACTGTCCTGAATGGATATGACGGGCAGTTTACCAGCCAGTGGTTGCACTGGTCATAGGGGAGAGTGGCATGGGCCGCTCTCCTGACAGGTCTAACTCCGACAGGAGCCATTTCGTGAAAGACTTATTGAAGTTTCTGAAAGCGCAAACTAAGACCGAAGAGTTTGATGCGATCAAAATTGCTCTGGCCTCACCAGATATGATCCGTTCGTGGTCATTCGGTGAAGTGAAAAAGCCGGAAACTATTAACTACCGTACGTTCAAACCTGAGCGTGACGGCCTTTTCTGCGCCCGTATTTTCGGACCAGTAAAAGACTATGAGTGCTTGTGTGGTAAATACAAGCGTTTAAAACACCGTGGTGTGATTTGTGAGAAGTGTGGCGTAGAAGTTACCCAGACTAAAGTTCGTCGTGAGCGTATGGGTCACATCGAACTGGCTTCTCCAACGGCGCACATCTGGTTCCTGAAATCATTGCCATCCCGCATCGGTTTGTTGCTGGATATGCCGCTGCGTGATATTGAGCGCGTACTGTACTTCGAATCCTATGTGGTTGTAGAAGGCGGTATGACCAGCTTGGAGCGCAGTCAAATCCTGACAGAAGAACAATACCTGGATGCACTGGAAGAGTTCGGCGATGAATTCGATGCGAAGATGGGCGCGGAAGCTATCCAGTCTTTGCTGAAAAATCTCGATCTGGAAAATGAGTGTGAAACTCTGCGTGAAGAGTTAAATGAAACTAACTCTGAAACTAAACGTAAGAAGTTAACCAAGCGTATTAAGCTGTTGGAAGCGTTTATTCAGTCTGGTAACAAACCAGAATGGATGGTTCTGACCGTTCTGCCAGTTCTGCCGCCTGATTTACGTCCATTGGTTCCATTGGATGGCGGCCGTTTTGCCACTTCGGATCTGAACGATCTGTATCGTCGTGTTATTAACCGTAACAACCGTTTGAAACGCCTGCTGGATCTGGCTGCGCCGGATATCATCGTTCGCAACGAAAAACGTATGTTGCAGGAAGCAGTCGATGCCTTGTTAGATAACGGTCGTCGCGGTCGTGCAATTACCGGTTCTAACAAACGTCCTCTGAAATCCTTGGCTGACATGATCAAGGGTAAACAAGGTCGTTTCCGTCAGAACCTGCTGGGTAAACGTGTTGACTACTCAGGCCGTTCTGTCATCACCGTAGGCCCTTACCTGCGTCTGCATCAGTGTGGTCTGCCTAAAAAGATGGCGCTGGAACTGTTCAAGCCATTCATCTATGGCAAGCTGGAACTGCGTGGTTTAGCGACTACGATTAAAGCAGCCAAAAAGATGGTTGAGCGTGAAGAGGCGGTGGTATGGGATATCTTGGATGAAGTGATTCGTGAACACCCGGTTCTGCTGAACCGTGCACCGACACTTCACCGTTTGGGTATTCAGGCATTCGAACCGGTTCTGATCGAAGGTAAAGCGATTCAGTTGCACCCACTGGTGTGTGCGGCATATAACGCCGACTTCGACGGTGACCAGATGGCTGTTCACGTACCGCTGACACTGGAAGCCCAGTTAGAAGCGCGTGCATTGATGATGTCTACTAACAACATCCTGTCTCCTGCGAGTGGTGAGCCAATCATCGTGCCATCTCAGGACGTTGTTCTGGGTCTGTATTACATGACCCGTGACTGTGTTAACGCTAAAGGCGAAGGCATGGTGCTGACTGGGCCTAAAGAAGCAGAACGCGTATACCGCGCAGGTCTGGCTTCTCTGCATGCCCGTGTTAAAGTTCGTATCTCAGAAGAAGTGAGAGATGGCGAGGGTAATATCACCACCAGCACTGGTCTGGTTGATACTACCATTGGTCGTGCAATCCTGTGGATGATCGTACCAAGAGGCCTGCCTTACTCTCTGGTTAACCAACCACTGGGTAAAAAAGCTATCTCCAGAATGCTCAACACTTGTTACCGTGTGATGGGCCTGAAGCCAACCGTTATCTTTGCTGACCAGATCATGTATACCGGTTTTGCCTACGCTGCACGTTCAGGTGCATCTGTTGGTATTGATGACATGGTTATCCCAGAGAAAAAAGCGGGGATCATTACGGAAGCGGAAGCAGAAGTTGCTGAAATTCAGGAACAGTTCCAGTCTGGTCTGGTAACAGCTGGCGAACGTTATAACAAGGTTATCGATATCTGGGCCGCAGCAAACGAGCGTGTTGCTAAGGCGATGATGGAAAACCTGTCCACTGAGACAGTCATTAACCGTAACGGTGAAGAGGAACAACAGGTCTCCTTCAACAGCATCTTTATGATGGCTGACTCCGGTGCGCGTGGTTCTGCCGCTCAGATCCGTCAGTTGGCGGGGATGCGTGGCCTGATGGCTAAACCAGATGGCTCCATTATCGAAACGCCAATTACCGCGAACTTCCGTGAAGGTTTGAACGTACTCCAGTACTTCATCTCAACCCACGGTGCTCGTAAAGGTTTGGCGGATACCGCACTGAAAACGGCGAACTCTGGTTATTTGACTCGCCGTCTGGTTGACGTGGCGCAGGATCTGGTTGTTACAGAAGACGACTGTGGTACTCACGAAGGTATCCTGATGACGCCGGTTATTGAAGGTGGTGATGTTAAAGAACCACTGCGTGAGCGTGTATTGGGTCGTGTGACGGCAGAAGATGTGCTGAAACCAGGTACGGCTGACATTCTGGTTCCACGTAACACCTTGCTGAACGAAAAATGGTGTGATCTGTTAGAAGAGAGCTCTGTCGACAGCATTAAAGTACGTTCCGTTGTAAGTTGTGAAACTGACTTCGGTGTTTGTGCGAACTGTTATGGCCGTGACCTTGCCCGCGGACACATCATCAATAAAGGCGAAGCTGTTGGTGTTATTGCGGCGCAGTCAATCGGTGAGCCGGGTACACAGCTGACGATGCGTACGTTCCACATCGGTGGTGCGGCATCTCGTGCGGCAGCGGAATCTAGCATTCAGGTTCGTAACAAAGGTAGCCTGAAACTGTTTAACGCGAAATCCGTTACCAACTCCGCAGGTAAGCTGGTGATTACTTCCCGTAACACCGAACTGTGCCTGATCGACGAATTTGGCCGTACTAAAGAAAGCTATAAAGTGCCTTACGGTGCGGTATTGGGTAAAGGTGATGGCGAAGCAGTTAACGGCGGCGAAACCGTTGCTAACTGGGATCCACATACCATGCCGGTAGTCAGTGAAGTATCCGGTATCATCCGTTTCGCTGACATGGTAGATGGTCAGACCATTACCCGTCAGACGGATGAGCTGACAGGTCTGTCTTCACTGGTTGTTCTGGATAGTGCAGAGCGTACCGGTAGTGGTAAAGACTTGCGTCCGGCACTGAAAATCGTTGATGCCAAGGGTGACGATGTATTGATCCCAGGTACTGATATGCCTGCTCAATATTTCCTGCCAGGCAAAGCAATTGTTCAGTTAGACGATGGTGTTAGCATCTCTGCGGGTGATACGTTAGCGCGTATTCCTCAGGAATCCGGCGGTACGAAAGATATTACCGGTGGTCTGCCACGCGTAGCCGACCTGTTCGAAGCACGTCGTCCGAAAGAGCCTGCAATCTTGGCTGAAGTCAGTGGTATTGTCTCCTTCGGTAAAGAAACCAAAGGTAAACGCCGTCTGGTTATCTCCCCATTAGACGGTGGTGATGCTTACGAAGAGATGATCCCTAAATGGCGTCAGCTCAACGTATTCGAAGGTGAGGTTGTTGAGCGCGGTGATGTGATCTCCGATGGTCCAGAGTCTCCACATGATATCTTGCGTCTGCGTGGCGTTCATGCGGTTACCCGTTACATCACCAACGAAGTTCAGGAAGTTTACCGCTTGCAAGGGGTTAAGATTAACGATAAACACATTGAGGTTATCGTTCGTCAGATGCTGCGTAAAGCAACCATCGAAAGTGCAGGTAGTTCCGAATTCCTGGAAGGCGAACAGGTTGAATATGCCCGCGTTAAAGTGGCAAACCGTAAGCTGGAACAGGAAGGTAAAGTCCCTGCAATTTATGGACGTGATCTGTTGGGTATCACTAAAGCATCTCTGGCGACTGAATCCTTCATTTCTGCGGCATCGTTCCAGGAAACGACCCGCGTGCTGACAGAAGCGGCGGTTGCGGGTAAACGTGATGAACTGCGTGGCTTGAAAGAAAACGTTATCGTAGGTCGTCTAATCCCTGCTGGTACCGGTTATGCTTACCATCAGGATCGCATACGTCGTCGCCAGTTGAATGAGTCTGCTGAGGCACCACCAGTGAGTGTCGATGAGGCTACTGCGAACTTGGCAGAACTGTTGAATGCCGGTTTTGGTGGCGATAAGAAGTAATTCTTAGAACACGCTAGCTAATAAATGCCCTCCTTTTGGGAGGGCATTTTAACTTTTTGATAAATTGATAATTTTTACTTGGCGCTCTGTTTTAATCGAGTTCCGTTTACCAAATGGAGCTTGTCACCACGTTAAGAATCCCCCCTCAAGTTTTTCTTTCCTAAAAGCGTTCACTTGCAGACCTTGTTCCTCACAATCATCTGATACGTAAAAAAGTTGATGCGGACATTGATCTTGAATATATCCGCGAGGGTTACCGAAGCGTTTGTGGTTAAACGGAAAATCTGTAGTGGGTACCGTCGGGTAACTCGATATCGAGACGCAGCTTGCTACCCGTTGCCTCAACGTAACGTTTGAGGGAAGACAGTTTCAAGTCGCGGCCAAGCTTCTCCATGTCAGAAACCGTGGGTTGCTTGATGCCAAGAGCCAGAGCTATTTCTCCTTGAGTCTTTTGTACCCGCTCACGAAGATCTGCCAGATGGATGTTTAGCAACATCTCCGTTGCCGCAGTTTGTGTATTGGCAACAACTTCGGGCTTTTCATTTGCTAATATTTGATCAAGAGTTCTTGCCATAGTGTTTACTCCTTTTTTAGCTTTTCCAGATGTGCCGTGAACTCACGGTCAGCAATCGGAATCATCGTTTCATAAAACCGTTTTTCGTTTCCGGTTTTGTTACCGGCGCAAAGCAAAATTCCTCTCCGCTTGGGGTCGAACGCAAAGAATGCTCGGAGCGGGTCGCCTTTGCTTTGGACACGTAATTCTTTCATGTTGCTGTGGCATGAACCGTTCACAGTATCTGCGTATGGTCTGGGCAACATAGGGCCTCTTTCCCGAAGTGCTATTATTGAAGCCAGCATATTGGCCCTGTCGGTGTCATCCAAAGCATCGAACCATGCATCAAAGGTGTCTGTTGTCTCGATAGTTACATGATTACTTATTGTTCAATATAGGTCAAGTGCTATATAGATGGAAATCTATGGTCAAGAAATTTAGTCAGAAATGATATTTCATTAAAATGCAATTTTCCTCTTGATGAAAATTTCCTTTTGGGTTAATTTTTTGCATTAGGAGGAAATTAGAGTGTTTATAGTTAAATACCATGATGAGGCCGAACAAGAAATTAAGTCTTTGCCAGCAAAAGTAGGGGTAAAACTTGTAAGGTTGATTGGAAAGCTAGAAAAAGATCCTCGCTCACTACGTGAACCGGACACAAAACATTTGGGAAATGGTCTTTACGAAATTCGAACAATGGGGGGAGATATAGCACGCGGATTATGGGTATATCAGACAGGAAAGCAAATATATATTCTGCGAGTTTATATAAAGAAAACACAAAAAATCAATCCAAGTGAGATAGCTTTAGCATTTCGCAGATTGGAGGAAATGAAACATGAAGAAATATAAGACACATTCAGAGATTCTGGCAGAAATGATGAAAGACTCTGAATTTAAAGCCGCTTACGAAGCTGAAGAACGTAAGGAAAGATTGCAAGAAACACTTGCAGAGTGGCGTAAGTTTGCTGGACTGACTCGCTCACAAGTTGCGGAAAGAATGGGGGTGACGCCGCCAACGGTGACGAAAATGGAAAATAATGTAACAAAAGCCAGTATAGAAACATTAGTGCGCTATGCGCAAGCCTGTGGTATCCAGAACCCACAAATTACGTTGTAATTTTCTGTGCTAATGGGGTTAGTGCATTACTAACCCTTTTGACTCTATTAATGAAATTCTTGTAAAAGCAAGAGGTAAAATAATCGTGTGAATTAATTCCCCACCTATCTTGGAAAACTGAGTATGACTACACTTGATGAATTGCTTGAAAAACGCAGCCCTGAAAGCCGCCGTAGAATTGCTAAAAAAGTTGATGAAATGAAACGGGAGATAGGGCTTTATCAGATCCGTGAGGCCCGTGATGTTTCACAAACTGAGCTGGCAGCTATGCTTGGGATCAAACAACCAACTGTTGCTAAAATGGAACAGTCTGATAATGACCCTTAAATATTATGGCGTTGTTTCAGTAAAAGCGGCAGAGCCCGTCGTTCTGCCCACTGAGGCTTGTATCACCTTAGCTATATCAGGGATATTATTTGGTATGCAGAAATAGCTCATCATATTTAATTCAGGGGGCTGGTCAATATAATTATTTCATTTAAAGTCCCATCACATAGAATTTATGAAAGATTATTCTCTTTAAAGTACCTATTTTTATCCGTATTCTTGCATGATTGATGAAGACTTCAATTTAATTTTTCAGGATAAATAATCGTAGTTTTTTGCTGTTGGATCTTTAAATTATGATACAGGTCATAAAATACAATATTTCATGATTCATATACTCGGAAATGTATATAAACTAAAAATGAGCAGCAATTGTCGCCAATATGAAATAATGGGGCAAAATAATGGAGAGTGTAATAAACCTAAACTATGAAGATATAACGGAAGAGAATTATATCCTAATTAATAATTTTTACAAGCGTGACATAGGAAGCTTGGATTATTTTATTTGGAAAAACCTGAAAGAAAAGAAATATAATCTTTCTAGTGAGATAAAAGCATTTTTTTATAAAAGAAACGACATATGCTTGTCAATTGTTATAACAAGGAAATGTGAGTTTAGTCTTAAACACCGCCGATTATCCATTAATATGCTTAGTGATTTTGGAGTAGATGAAAGTGTAAAATCACCAACTTTGATAATAGAAAGCGCCAAACAAACCCATCATAATGATATAGATGCGACGGTTTGTTACTCAGATAAAAGAAAGATCAACTGTTATTCAAAGATTTTCGAAAAATACCTATGTAGCAGAGTAAACGTTTTTGATTTTACAGAAATAGTAGTAGAAGGGTGTACTAAAATCGATGTAGACCTGAGAGATTTTAATGAAGTAGATAATATTAATAAAATCAATTTTTTCGGTAGGGAAGTAAATAACAATTGGATTGCTTACTCAAAGCAGTGTCCTCGCTACAGTGATATTAAGTTATTAGCTGTTGGTAAAGAATTAGCGATATTAGGTTTTGATGATACTACGGTAGAGGTGATAGGTTTATCAAACACCGCTCCCGGTACAATTATATCTGTGATTAATTCTTGTCTTGCTATGAGGACAAAATGCAGAATAATCTTACCAAATCCTATTTATTCTGAACTACAAAGCAGACTGAATAAACATAGTATTATAAATAAGTTTAGCATGATGATTGCCTGGCATACCGAAGAAGATTTCAATTTGTGTCATGAAGATATATTTATCAGTAGAATCGACAAACGATAAGAGGAGTTTAAAATGGGATGTATTTTTTGTCACCCAGAATCTTCCTTTGAAAAAGATAAAATACTTTTACAAGGAGAATATTTCTATGCATTCGTACCTAAAGGTCAGATAATTGAGGGCTATATAATAATTGCTACCAATAAATGTGAGGCTGGTTTAGGGGGATATCGTTGCTTTGCAGAAATATACGATGAAGAGGCAATAAAAGAACTGAAAAAGTTTAAGAATATAATAAATGATTTTTATCGTGAATATTACAATATAAGTAATCCTCTTTGTTATGAAAATGGACGAGCCGGTGGTTGTATCATCATGGACCCGAATCAAAAGTATTGTTACCATGCACATTTATGTTGTTTCCCTACCGAGATTGATCTTCATAATAAATTAAAGGATCAATTTAAAATGCATACAATAGACTCATTGGATGAACTTGAGATGTTCGGTGAGGTTGGCCCCTATATTTACGTTGAAGATAGTGGTAATAAGTATATTTTTACGATAGGTGAATCAGATTTCATTGAGAGAGGAATGATAAGAACCGTATTGGCAAATAGTTTGAATGTGCCTGAAAGATCCGATTGGAGAGATAATGAAGGAATAAAGGAGATGGATGCGACGGCTAAAAAATTCAAATTATATATTAGTAACCATATGGAGGTTGGATAATGTTATATGCGGATGTAGCTTCTACTTCATGGCCAAAGTCACAAGAAGTGAAAGACATGATAAATATGTATTTAGACACTCTTGGAGTAACTCCAGGGCGATCTTTATCGCAACAATCTAAAAAGGTTACTGAACTCATTGAAGAGTGCCGACACGAATTTATCGAACAAACAAAGTTAAATGGTCATGGGACAGTAATTTTTAATTCAGGAGCAACGTATTCACTTAACGAATGTCTAAAAGGTACACTTAAGCCGGGTGATAATGTCATTACTACCCATTTAGAACATAACTCAGTCCTTAGGCCGATAAACCATTTAAAAGACATTGGGGTAAGTAGTCAATTTATCGATGTGACAGATGGTGAAATTGATATGTCGCATTTGGCGTTTTTATTAAAGAATAAGAAAACTAAGTTATTAGTGATTCATAGTTGCGCCAATACTATTGGTACATTTTGTAATATAGATGAGATAGGAAAACTGGCACATTTATATGGCGCGATGGTTTTAGTTGATGGTTCACAATCTTTTGGTTCACAAGTAATGGATTTATCGAAAGGTAATATTGATTACCTTGTTTTTAGCGGACATAAAAGTTTAGGTGGAGTATCAGGTATTGGCGGGTACTTTATTCTTGATAATGGATTTTCTCATAGTGAATTAGTTCAGGGTGGGACAGGTGTATTATCAAGATTAACAACGCAACCCACTGGCATACCATACAAGTATGAATCAGGAACACAAAACACTATTGGCATACTTTCATTGTTAGCGTCTATAAGACGTTTAAAAAAAATTGGGATAGAGAATATTCAAAATCAATTACAAACTTTGCGTACAAATCTTATAGATGAACTATCACAATTAAAGAAGATCAAATTGATCTGTAAACATCAAGTCGGGTTACCAACAATTCTTTTTACAGTAGAGGGTTATCATCCCGGAGAAGTCTCTTATATATTAGAAAACAAATACAATATTATTACCCGTCCCGGGTTACAATGCGCACCGTTGGCTCATAAAAAATTTGGAACTTATCCTGATGGCGCTGTTCGAGTTAGCCTTGATACGTCGCATAAAAAGGAAGATATTTTGAGAATAAAATCTGCCTTAGTTAAAATCACTGAGGAAAATACTGATAATTAATGAGAATAATTTAGGGGGTTTAGGCGATTTAGTAATAAGCTGAGCTGCGAATAAAACATTTATAGTTCATGGTTTTAATGTTAAAAAACAATAAATTACTGTTAACAAATGGTCTGGCAATCACTAGGGAAATCAATTTGATATTTATTTCAAAAGAGTGAAAATATATCATTAATCACTATTGTTAAATAATATAATAATGGAACTTGAGAAATATGTGATTATATAATGCAGCGATATGAATTTAATTAACAACAATAGCATATGAGAATATAGATGAATATGCCTAACAAGAATGAGCGTTATCTAATTGATTTAATTAATGGTAAATTGAATTATATACATATTGATAGGAATGGAGATTTTAATGATACAAATATAGACTGGAAAGATACTTTTATTTTATCTGGTTCTTTCAATCCACTTCATAAAGGCCATGAAGAATTAAAAGAAATCGCTACAGCGATGACTAAAAGGAAACCCTATTATGAGCTGTCAATTAAGAATGCGGTAAAACTTACCATTTCAACCGATGAAATTTTTACGAGGATAAGCCAATTTAAGGGGAAAGGTGATATAATTTTAAGTGACGCTAAAATTTTTACTGAAAAATCGCATATTTACCAGGGGGCAATTTTTGTTATTGGCGCTGATTTATGCCAAGAAATTAATAATCCTATTTATTATGGCGGTGAAGAAGGATTAAAAAAATCTCTTATGACAATTAAGAATAATGATTGTAGATTTCTGGTGGCTGGACGTTTTTTTAATAATAAATATCATACCGTTAATGATTTAATGAATATTAGAAAGGAACATCGGTTTTTATTCGAATCTATTCCAGAAAATCTATTTCGCTTAGATATATCATCAACAGAAATAAGATTAATGAACAAAGAATAGGAGATGGAACATGAGTAAAGAAAATAACAAAGAACTGCTGGATAGCAAAATAAATTTAAATTCAACATATTTATCCAAAGAGATTCAGAGAAGATTAAAACAAGCTTCATTTATATTTAATCCTAGCCAGAAAACTTTAAATTGCCAGTTAAATAGTTCACAAATTAAATTATTTTCTGAAATATGTATGTTCTTGGAGCAGGATGATAACTTAGATATTCTTGCTTCTTGCATACACGACTTATGGTGTGCAAAATATTTAGTCGATAATAAAACTGCTATGCAAGACTCAATAACAAAACTTGAAATTGAGTACAACTTACAGGTTAATTTTTTAAAACCTTATCAAGTATTCACTGAAAAAGAGAAGAAGTTTGAGAAAAGGTTAATAAAGAGTGACCTGAGTATTATATCGGAAGTAATAAAAGATCCTTATTTATATAACGATAATATCGTATCTGATGATTTTAATTATGAAACCTTACTTTCTACAAACGATGCTATTTTTTCTGATTTAATGATAATATTAGGCCACAGTGACAGCGTAATAGAAGTTGCAGCAAAAAGAATCCATGCTAGCTGGTTTGATATAATGAAAGAGTTTTATGCCAATGATGAAAGAGTTCAATTTCAAGAAAAGCCAAATATTAACAACTCAGATTTTATAAAAAACAGGGATGGGATACGCATTGATCTCGCCGCTATTTATATAGTACTCATGGAAATAAAATATAACCACCTTTGCATGGAGATTTAAAATGATACATCTATTTCTATCACCTCATTTAGATGATGCAGCTTTAAGCGCTGGCGGTTTAATACATAAATTAGTTTCAGAAAATCAAAAGGTAGTTATTTTAACATTTTTTACTGAATATGATAAAGACCTTACATCTTATTATTTACACTCTGCACATAATGATAATATATATTCATTTATAAAACTTTATTCAAAGCGAGTTAATGAGGATATTGCTTTTTGCAATAAATTATCAGCGATTCCAATACATGGTAAGATTTTAGATTGCATTTACAGAACCGATCAATGCGGTGATCTGATATATAAAGATTCTGCCATGATTTATAGTGGTCAGGTGCATAAATCAGATAATGCATCTGATATGGCCCAAGATCTCATCAATAAAACATTGTTAAATTATCAACCTGATTATATATATGCTCCTTTGGGAATAGGTCGACATGTAGACCACATCATAATAAATAATCTTGTACATAATATAAAAGGCTCACGTAAGTTTAAAATATTACTTTATGAAGATTTTCCCTATGTTTTAGGTGAATACCCTATTATTAACCCCGATAGTTTGGAAAATGCTTTATTAAGAAATAATAAATTTGATAAGCGTGCCATATTGGTGGATATTGATTTAAAAGAAAAAATACAAAACATCTTCTTTTATGAGTCTCAATTAGAACCTCTATTTGTGAATGAATCAAATCTTTTAATTTCATTGGAGAAATATCATCACTCTATTAATAAAACTAAAATCCAAGAACGTTTTTGGTTAATTCAGTAAAGGATTAATAATGAAAAATATATTTATAATATACCATGATCTTTTCTTGAATGGATATGGTGGGGTAGAAACGGTATGTTCAAATTTAATAAATTTGATTGACTGTACCAATATTAAAATTAATTTCATATTTATATCCCTAAATGAGATAAACAGAATTGAAAGTCGTGCTTGGTTATCCAATGCTCAGTATATCTCTTTAACGTCAAGTAGTGATAAATCTCGCCAGGATATTGCGTGTGAATTATCCTTGATATTAGAAAAATTCCGCTCGGATATTTTAATAAGTTTGGACACAACATCCTGTAATATTGCTCGACTTTCTTGTGAAAAGATTAATTTCCCGGTAAAAACTTACTCTTGGCTGCATACTTACATTAGAAATCCTACCTCACAGAAAATTAAAGATTTATGCTGTGCCGACGAGCACCTTGTAATTAGTTCTGGTTTAAGAGATCAAATGTTATCTTTTGGGATAAAAACAGAGAAGCTTCATCTCATTTTCAATCCTATCAAGATGAACTCCTTTATCATTCCTCAACCAAAACACATAGCCAGATTCTTATATGTTGGCAGAATTCTTGCTTATAAGTCAAAAAATCTAACTGAACTGTTTTTAGCGCTTTCACAATTGCATGGTCATTGGGAGTTACATATAGTAGGTTCTGGTGATGATGAGGTTTATTTAAAAGAATTATCTTCACAACTTAATATAAGTAACAATATTATTTGGCACGGTTGGCAAGATCAGCCTTGGAAATTTGTGATGGATAATATAAAAGAGGTATCCGCTTTTATTTTAACATCAAAATATGAAGGCTTTGGTATGGTATTAGCGGAAGCAATATCTTATGGTATCTATTGTATAAGTTCAGATTGTCAATGTGGCCCGGGTGATATTATCAATAATTTTAATGGTGAACTTTATAAATCAGGTAGTATTCCTGAGTTGTCTGAAAAATTACAACTCATTATTGACGAATATAAAATAAGAGATCATCAAGCAATAAAAAATTCTATTGCCTTTCTTTACCAAGATAATTTCCTGTTAAGAATCACTAAGGCTTTACCTGTATTAGCTTAGATCTAATGTACGACAGTTATTGGTGTTACTATCTATACCCGTCATCTTTCACGTTGCCTCTTTGTTGGCTGCATTCACTCACCCCGGTCACATAGTTATCTATGCTCCCGGGGATTCGCTCCCTTGCCGCCGCGATGCATCTTGAAATCAATAGGGTATATCTCTAGTCAAATCGGAGGATTGGCAGCAGAATATGGCATCGTTTTTCCGCAACGCTCTGCTGCCAGAAGCACTTGAGGATGTAAACAATGGATTAACTGCCATTGCACGCAGGGTTTTGAAACAACTCGATGAAGACTGGCTGATACTGATTCAACAAACAGAGGAAATAGAAGGAACCCTTAAGTCGTATTCATCGCAAACGGCTCAGTGGCAGCAATGCGGTATTTTAATCTGGGGTGCCGAGTAGCCATAAAATACATGTAATCGTTATAACTTGAATGGAACGGAGTTGTCTCCTGAAGAATACAGGCTCTTTTTCACAGTGGTTAACAACGCCTTTAGGCTCGTCGTCAAATAGGTGGAAAACGCCTCTTGTCCTACACTTCTGTCGTATATAGGTGCGGGTATAAATCGTCTCATCTCGTTGTGAAAGTGACCAGAAGCAACAATAATTTCAATCGAGTCGATTCTGGCTTGAAGCAATTCTTCAAAGTTATCAAGCTGATAATCTGATACTTTTCTTTTAATGAGTTCTATGTCTGGTGTTGTATTTTGCTGACTTAACCATAATAAATCCCACATATCGCGGTATCGAATTTGAGATGTAGTAGCAGGGAATGCTATCAGCTTATCGGCCATGATTTCAGGCAGGGTTTCTACAGACACAAGGACGTCAGCATATCCGTCGGGCAACACCGAATAATTTCTCGTCAATGGACGGGGGGTGTTTGTATACGCAGGAATATTGGCGATTTCTATTTTTATGCGCTGTTTTGGCAGGTCTTTATGTTCAGGCGCAGTAGTGACGGATATTTGCCATTTATCCACTTTTACTTCTGCATACTCCGGTTTGTTTCGTAGTTCATTCGGTTCCTTTACCGTGACCTCAAGCCCATATCGTACACCTAGGTATTTCTCGACACACTCTTTGATTCTACTCAAATCAGCCGAACAGAAACCACGCCCACCAGCAAAATCCAGATCTTCGCTAAATCGGTTAGAGCCGTAGCAGAGTCTTAGCGATGTACCACCCTGAAAGGTAATCTCCTTGAGTAAACCGTCCTTAGAAAGACAAAACAGGATGTCATAATGCAACAGTTCTTTTTCTACAACTGGCCTTAGGTTTGCTAGTCTGTCCTGTTCAATGACTTCATCGACAATGGCGTTAAAGTTAATTTGGCTAGACATAGTTGAGTTCCTCCAGTTGAACTAAATGCATATTCCTCCCCACTCTTTTTTGGTCACGCAGAGCAGTCTCTTTTTTTGCGATACGCAGGGGGCCACGGCTTTCTAACGTTGCCTTCAGAATTTCGCTAGGCTCTCTGCTGGTGTGGGTGATTTCAATGACTCCCCACGGTGTTTTAAACTCTCCAGCTCTGCCAGTAGACATGATTGTCAGGCGGTCGATTGGGATTTGTGAGATGAACCCATATTGAGATAAAGCTGACTCTAAGCTGATGTAATTATATTCGCCTCGTCGGATATTTTTAGCGATAGTCTCTAGGGGATAGCTTCCCATGCTGGCCCGCGTATAGACATAAACCCCTTTGGTAATGCGAAATAACAGTCCGGCTTTGATGAGGCGATCAATAGATTTTTGCAATGTTCGAGAAGTCTCGTCAGCAAAGATAACTTCCAAATCCTGTAAAAGGAAAATGGCTCTTCCCATTTTGCTGAACTCATCTAATTTGTTAATTGCTGTGAGCCTATCCATTTTATTATCTCTACTGTAAAACCCCTTTAAAGGGTGTTTTGTGTATAGATATTTATCATAACAATTATTTGTATACATAAAAACCCCATTTCTGGGGGATGTGTGTAAAAAGGAGTTAAACCTGATGCCCTCCTCTTCGGAGAGCATTTGTTTACCCTTTATTTTTGATACTGTTGATAAATGTTTCTCGTGCCGTTGAAGATCCAAGGCGTTCCGCTTCATCCAGCAATTTGAGTGCCTTATCAATATTGCCGTTATTAATTTCCTTTTTAATTGCATCACTGAAATAGCGTTCGGTGTCGCTCAGGACTGGTTTGGTTTTCTGTGGTGTGTGCTGTGTTGTGGTAGCTTGTGTTGACCCTACAACGACTGGCTCCGGTGCCGGGCCTGATAGGACTTGACCAATAGTGATGTTGCCGGCGTTTTGTTCCGATTTCACTTTTAGTTTCAACGTACCGGTTTCTGTATGGCGGGCAACGGGATCTGGAATGGCAGGAACGGCGTTGCCGACTCCTTGAGCATAAGCTTTGGCTGGATCAATCATTTGTGTCGATTTTTGTAAATCGGTACGAGTGGTGTAAACCAATACATAAATTTGCTGTTGCCCCAATGCTGGCGTCAGCTTTAATGTGCCTTCCAACCGATCTGTGGACATCACCCCCGGGCGTTCATACGGAAAATAGTCACTTGGATAAAATGCAGCGGGGCGTAATCCCTGATCAAGCACCAGAACATTCGGTGCGTAAACTTGTTTATCTTGTACTAAACTGCTCAACATAATGTCCAGTGAGCCCCGGTTTGCCGGAATGGCGAACGCAGCTATCGGCCCTTGGATATTTCCTTCATTAAGGTGCTGGGATGTGGCATTAAGGATAATGGTCTGTGTACCGCTAGCGCTAATCGGTTGCCAGTTTAGTTTTTGCAGTGTTGCTGTTGAGAGGGAAGGTGCAACAACATCCTGAGTCGTGGTTGCCTTAGTTGCTGTAGTGATAGGTGTTGCGTAGCTTATCAGAGGAGCTGTGCTACAAAGTAAGGTACTAAGACAAAATGAGATAAGTTTGGTTTTCATTTCTTACCCTTGTTCGGTTGAAAAAAAGAGACTGATACCCACGGGCAAAAGGCATATCAGTCCAAGGCGCTAAAAGTGGCTAAATAATCCGGTTGATGTGACTGCTCCCCGCCGCTGCGGCTTTGTATTCCAGTTTCGCCCTTTGGGCTTTTCGCCTTATATCCCCGCCCGCACTGGGCAAGGATTTACGGCGGTTTTTGCTAAAACCAGCAGTTTTTAATGGCATTACCACCAAGCTTCGAATTGTGCACCAAAGGTGAATTCATCATCGTTGCCACGGCTGAATTTATGTGTTGCTGTATCGCGGTAGGCCATGCCATCGATGTAGCCGTCGTTTTTATTCGCATTACCCCATTTTTCATCCCACTTGGCATAGGTGACGAACAGGCGGATAGCCGGACGCGACCAGATGCTGTCACCAGCTTGCCATTGTTGGGCCAGGGTGATTTTGTATTGATCGTTAGTGTCATTGGTACGTTGAGATTTGACATTATCATAGCCAATATCCATCAGGGTGCTCATCGTTGGTGTCCATTTGTACATTGGACGTACGCCAACCGTATACCATGTGTTGCCGTTGTTGTTATCACGGTCAGTATCCTGATACATCGCTACATACATGAGATCCCATTTTTCCGCGAGATTAATGGCGCCATGATTCAGGATACGTAGCATATGACCATCATTATTTACGTTGGCGCCTTCAGAACGACCATTACTGGAGGAGGTCATGGAATCCGTCGCGTACTGTACGACAAATTTGTTGAAGCCTCCGGACACACTTTGTGTGTGTTCTGCGGTAAACATGAAACCATCTTTGGATGCATTTCGGTCAAGAAAGTAGCCGTCTCGCGCGTTGGCGCGGCCGTAGTTAAAACCAAGCTCCAGACTACCGCCTGGGTTAACTTCTAAGCCAGACAGACGTATGTCGTAGACATCGTTGGAAGTGGGAATTTCATGGCTCCGACCAGCAATCCAGCCATGAGAACCGCCAGATTCGGTGTTACGGGTGACGGCCAAAGAGAGTTTGCTAAAGCCCAGATCGATATCTTGCACACCCGCACCTGGGCCTGAGATATCCCAGTAATAAAAGTCGATCATATGCACGTCATGACGCTGGTAGAAGCGTTTACCGGCCCATAGCGTTGAACCTGGTAACCAGTCGATAATGTTCTTCGCCTGGACATTCACTTCACGGAAAGCAGGATTGGTGGATTCCCAGTCACTTTGTTGCGCTACAGAATAGGCTACGTTGGTATCGAAGTAGAAACTCTTATCGCCGTCTTTCCATAGCTCCTGACCCAATTTAAGTTCAGCATAGGTTTCACATTCATTACCTAAACGATATTTGCTCTGCGCCCCGGTGGTTTGGAAACACTGTTGCTCGCCACCGCTGCCGGCCCAGCCAATACCGGAACGGGCATAGCCGTGGAATTCTACGGCTGACGCCTGCATGGACAGTAATCCAGCCATAACCGTTAATGATATAGGTAATATACGTATTGATTTCATCAATTATTCTCCTGTTGTTTTTTTAATTGGCTCAGGCTTAAACACCGGGTTCTTTATGCAAACGCTGGCATGCTGTTCCATCTTCCCGGAATAAATGGCAGCGGTGGGGAGGTAATCCGATGGTGAAGGAGGCTCCTTCTTCCACGAGCACAACATCAGGCTGGCGATAAACCAGATTTTGACGAATAGCCGGGATTTCAATGTGAACCTGGGTTTCATTTCCCAGCTGTTCAACAACCTGAACTATGCCTTCCAGCGTAACATCTGCGATATCACTCGGAAGGAGGTGTTCTGGGCGTATTCCCAGAGATACATTGCTGCCTACTCTTACCCCTTGGCTTTCTACGGGCAGCCAGATTTGCTGGCGATTGGGCAGAGTAATTTGCACCTGATCGACGGCGGTGGCTGTTACTTTAACCGGTAGGAAATTCATTTTGGGCGAGCCGATAAAGCTGGCGACAAAACGATTAACGGGATAGTGGTAAAGCTCGAGTGGTTTGCCGATCTGGGCAACATCCCCGCCATCCAGCACCACGATTCTGTCGGCCAGCGTCATTGCTTCAACCTGATCGTGGGTGACATAAATCATCGTACGTTGCAGGCGTTTGTGCAGGCGTGAAATTTCAATGCGCATTTGGACGCGTAGTGCAGCGTCTAGATTGGAAAGTGGTTCATCCAATAGAAAAACATTCGGTTCAGCGACCAGAGTACGGCCAATGGCGACACGCTGGCGTTGTCCACCTGATAGTGCTTTAGGGCGGCGATCAAGCAGATGAGCGAGTTGAAGCATCTCTGCAACTTGCTTCACGCGCTGCTGAATGTCACTTTTTTTGGCGCCGGCCAGCTTCATACCAAACGACATATTGTCGGCAACAGACAGGTGGGGGTACAGTGCATAGGATTGAAAAACCATCCCAACGCCACGCTTGGCTGGTGGTACATCATTTATACGTATATTGTTGATCAGCAAATCACCAGAAGTAATATCTTCCAGACCTGCAATCATCCTTAATAGTGTCGATTTTCCACATCCTGATGGACCGACAAAAACCACGAATTCTCCTTCCTGTATCTCAAGGTTGATGTTCTTAGAAATAATAGTTTCACCATAAGCCTTAGATACATTGCGTAGTGTGACGCTCGACATGTGTTCCCCCGGACTATCACCGCAATCCACGGTGAAAAACGATAAGCCAGAGTGTGTTTAAGATAGTGGGTGAGTAAATCCTCCATGCCCAAGTTTTTTATGGGGGAGGAGTTAGGAGGATGAGATAAGAGTTGTTGAGGCGGTTAGGTATGAGCTGCTGGATAAAGTGTGATCTTTACTACAAAAAAAGATGCCTCTTTTTGTGGTCAACAACACGGTTCCTCTGTTTTTGTAATACAGATCACACCCATCTCAGTTGGGGCGTAGAGCGGGGGAGGATGAGTATTTCTATTGTCGGTTGCACACTAGCTTCGCACTCTCCGCCAATGTAACAAAACAGTTCACCCTGAACCTATTCAAACTATAAGTAAAGGACGGAATGATGACAAAAACAAACTTGAAAATGGGCGCCCGTACCCTGGCGCTTTCTGTTTTAGCCACTCTTGTGCTTTCTGCCTCTGCTTTGGCAAAAATTGAGGAAGGTAAGCTGGTTATCTGGATCAACGGCGACAAAGGCTACAACGGCCTGGCGCAAGTCGGTGAGAAATTCGAAAAAGATACGGGCGTCAATGTGACTGTTGAACATCCGGACAAGCTTGCAGAGAAATATTCGCAGGTGGCAGCAACCGGTGATGGGCCGGATATTATTTTTTGGGCTCATGACCGCTTTGGGGGTTATGCACAATCTGGTCTGGTGGCGGAAATTACGCCGGATCAAAACTTTAAGGATAAACTGTTTCCGTTCACTTGGGATGCTGTGAGCTACGACGGTAAATTGGTGGGTTATCCTATTGCGGTTGAAGCCCTCTCCCTTATTTACAATAAAGACCTTGTGAAGACACCGCCCAAAACTTGGGAAGAGATCCCTGCTCTGGATAATGAACTGAAGAGTAAGGGCAAAAGCGCCATTATGTTTAATTTGCAAGAGCCTTATTTCTCTTGGCCGCTGATTGCTGCTGATGGAGGATATGCTTTCAAAATGGAAAATGGCGCATATGATGCCAAGAACGTTGGGGTTAATAATGCGGGTTCTAAAGCAGGGCTGAATTTTATTATCGATTTGGTAAAAAATAAGCATCTGAATGCGGATACCGACTATTCCATTGCCGAAGCGGCGTTCAACAAAGGTGAAACGGCTATGACCATTAATGGTCCGTGGTCGTGGGCCAACATCGACAAGAGTGGGATAAATTACGGCGTGGCGTTGTTGCCGACGTTTAAAGGTCATCCGTCCAAGCCGTTTGTCGGTGTATTGACGGCAGGTATTAATGCCGCCAGCCCGAATAAAGAGCTGGCGAAGGAGTTCCTGGAAAACTATTTGTTGACCAACGATGGCCTGGCAATGGTGAATAAGGATAAACCGCTGGGAGCCGTGGCGCTGAAATCCTATCACGATATTCTGGCTAAGGACCCGCGCATTTCTGCCACGATGGAAAATGCTCAAACAGGAGAAATCATGCCGAACATCTCGCAAATGAGCAGTTTTTGGTATGCCATGCGTAACGCTGTTGTTAATGCGTTGACTGGCCGTCAGACTATTGATGCCGCACTGAGTGACGCAGAAGCCCGTATGACCAAGTAGCCTGTAGACACCCTTTTCTGAAGGGTGTCTCTTTCCCGTAACGACTAAGGATGTTACTTGCGGGAGGTTGCTCAAAATATCAGCAAAATTGTTACAGTCGTAGTAAAAGGAATAAGAGCAATTATGTCAGCGACGCTCAAAAAAACATCATGGTGGCAGTATTCTGCTCTGAAATGGCTTGCAGTGAGCCTGTGTATACTCTTTACCGGTTATCTGGTGGTATTGATGTACTCACAGGGAGAGTATCTGTTCGCAATGCTGACGTTGGTATTGTTGGGAGCCGGAATTTACGTTTTCGCCAACCGCAATACTTATGCCTGGCGCTATGCCTATCCGGGCATCGCGGGAATGGGACTGTTTGTGCTGTTTCCGCTCATTTGCACTATTGCCATTGCCTTTACCAACTATAGCAGTACTAATCAATTGACTTTTGAACGTGCGCAATCTGTCCTGATGAGCCGTCAGTATCAGTCAGGGCAAACATTCACTTTCAAGCTCTATCCAAAATCCGATCTATGGGTTCTGGCATTGGATGCGCCGGGCCAGACTAAGCAACTGGTATCAGAGCCGTTTTCTCTGTCGGTAACGGAAGAAACGACTTTACGTTTGTATGAACAGGATACCGCTCAGAGCGGTGAAGCGGCGACATTGCGCATTATTACCCAGAATCGACAAGCGTTGAATCAGTTGGTTGCTGTTTTACCGGATGGTCAGTTACTGAGAATGAGTTCGCTTCGCCAATTCTCTGGTGTACATCCTCAATACTCTCTTGGGGAAGATGGTAAGGCTCTTACTAACAATCAAACAGGCACGCTTTACCGCCCTAATACTGATACCGGTTTCTATCAGTCTGTTAATGCTGAAGGACAATGGGGAAATGAGACGTTAACGCCGGGATTTACTGTTTCCATTGGTTGGAAAAATTTCCTGCGGGTGATACAGGATGAAGGTATTCAGAAGCCGTTTCTCTCTATTTTTGTTTGGACGGTTGTGTTTGCTCTGTTCACTGTGGTGTTGACTGTTGCTGTCGGCATGATTCTGGCCTGTGTCGTGCAGTGGGAATCACTGAAAGGCCGGGCTGTTTATCGCGTATTGTTAATCTTGCCGTATGCCGTGCCATCGTTTATTTCTATTTTGATTTTCAAGGGGCTATTTAACCAGAGTTTTGGCGAGATTAACTTGTTGCTCAACGGTTTGTTCGGTCTTAAGCCCGCCTGGTTTACCGATCCGACATTGGCGCGAGCCATGCTGATTGTGGTGAATACTTGGTTGGGGTATCCCTATATGATGATTCTCTGCATGGGGTTGTTGAAGGCAATACCGGATGATCTGTATGAGGCATCGGCGATGGATGGCGCCGGTCCATTTCAGAACTTTTTTAAGATTACCTTCCCGTTACTGATTAAACCGTTGACGCCGCTGATGATTGCCAGTTTTGCTTTTAACTTCAACAACTTTGTTCTTATTCAGTTGTTGACTTATGGCCGGCCGGATCATATTGGCACTACGACGCCGGCGGGCTATACCGATTTACTGGTGAGCTATACCTATCGTATTGCTTTCGAAGGAGGGGGTGGTCAAGATTTTGGTCTGGCTGCGGCGATTGCCACCGTTATCTTTTTGCTGGTTGGCGCACTGGCTATTATTAATCTAAAAACCACCCGCATTAAATTTGACTAAGGAGGGAATGCAATGGCGATGGTTCAATCCAAATCGCAGAAATGGCGTTTGTTGGCGACACATTTGTTGATGTTAACCTTTATTGCCATAATTTTGTTCCCGATGCTGATGGTTATTACTATCTCCCTTAGGCCGGGGAATTTTGCTACGGGTAGTTTGATCCCGGAAAGTATCTCTTGGGAGCACTGGAAATTGTCGCTCGGCTTTAGTGTGGTATCACCGGATGGGCGCGTCACTCCGCCACCTTTCCCGGTTATGCTATGGCTTTGGAACTCTGTTAAGGTTGCCTTTATTACTGCTGTAGGTATTGTTACGTTATCAACCACCTGCGCTTATGCCTTTGCCCGTATGCGTTTTCGCGGTAAAAGTACTTTGCTGAAAAGTATGCTGATTTTTCAGATGTTTCCGGCGGTTCTTTCCTTAGTGGCCTTATATGCCTTGTTTGACCGGTTAGGGGAGTACTTACCGTTTATGGGCCTCAATACCCACGGTGGCGTTATCTTTGCTTATCTGGGTGGTATTGCGTTGCATGTCTGGACAATTAAAGGTTATTTCGAAACCATTGACGGCTCTCTGGAAGAGGCTGCTGCGCTTGATGGCGCGACACCGTGGCAGGCTTTTCGTATGGTCTTGTTACCGCTCTCCGTACCGATTCTGGCCGTAGTATTCATTCTTTCTTTCATTGGCGTGATTACGGAAGTGCCTGTTGCTTCACTGCTTTTGCGGGATGTGAACAATTACACTCTGGCTGTGGGCATGCAGCAGTACCTTAATCCACAGAACTATCTTTGGGGTGATTTTGCCGCCGCCGCTGTGCTTTCTGCGCTCCCTATAACCATTGTCTTCTTGGTTGCCCAGCGTTGGTTGGTCAATGGTTTGACCGCTGGGGGAGTAAAAGGCTGATTGTGACACTTATCCGTGTCCCTTTAATCGATTGAGATTAAAGGGATTCACGGAAGCATCAATTATTGCTGGTGGTGAACTTGACGATTCAATTGCCATGACAATAGATCGGTAAATGCTTGCCAGCGATGGAATTGTTTAGCTTGTTCTGCTGTCATTGGCTGTGGTTCACCTAATAATAATCCTTTCTGGTTTGCCCATGGTCGAAACTCACCCTTGCCTATCATGATGTAGCCGCCTTGCGGTGTAATAATCACTTCCGGGTTATATCCTTGACACCAGATAGGGTCCAGATGTTCCGTCAGCAAATTACAGCCGGTACGGTAATAAGTCGTATTTGATAAGCTTAAATGATAGAGAGTTGGCCAGATGTCTTTATGACTGCCGACTCTGGTCGCATCAAAAGTCGTGTTATAGCGATAATCAGGCGGCACGTAGAGATAAAGTGGTACGCCGTGACCCATTGCCAGTTCATGGGCATCTGGATAACTGATGCCCCGCATATTATGGTCACCGGTTGCTGCAATAATAGTATGGGAAGCCAGTGACTGAGATTTTACCCAACTGATAAACTGTCCCAACTGATCGTTGGTATAACGCAGAGTATGGAAGACTTCCTGTAACTCATCACCGCTAGCCAGATGGTTTAGGCGTTGTTTCTCTGCATCGTTTAGCTTAATGTCGGTTTTCTGATAGCCTTTTGGTGACTTATACGGTGGGTGATGGGTAGTGGACAACGACAGAATCAGAACATGTTCTCCGTTCTTCTCTGCCTGAGCCAGGCGTTCTTCAATATAACGGAACATAAACTCGTCAGGTACACCCCAAGTACCGAATTGGGCTTCCGGGTAGCGTTTTTTCAGTCCATTTTGATCGATAAATTCACTGACGCCCAGATTTGGCAGGAACAGATTCAAGTTACGCCATGCTCCGTTACCTGATGTGGCGAAGATAATCTTGTAACCATTCGCCAGATAGGGTTTAAACATATTGCTGGTGAAATCGAGATTTTGGGCAGTGGATTGGCTGATTGCGCTGTTTGGGCTACGGACCAGGAAGCGGCTCAAACTGTCAATGGTGCCATCCCCTTCGGAAACAAAACGTTCAAAATGCCAGTCGTTCTGCCAGTGCTGGCGCAGAGCGCCAAAAACATCCAGGTTTGGGCGATCCAGGCTTTGCAGGTGATAGCCCATGCTTTCCATCACGTTAAATATTACATGGGGTGGTTTTTTCTGAGCGACGGGATTGTCGGCGGTTTTAGCTATAAACGGCGACAGGCTAGCCGGCGTTGGATTATCCAGAAATTGGCTTAATAGCTTGCTGCCTTGTTCATCCGTTGCCTCTGGGAAATAGCTGTTTTTGTAATGATCATTAAAGGCCCAGTTCAATGCTATTGGACCATTAGGCGTCAGCATATTAAGTATTTTAACTTCTGAAACTTGTGTATTGGACTGACGCAGTGGAAAGGTCCCTATGGAACCGCGCATTCCAACGAAGCAGACAGCTAAAATAGCCAGTGTCGCTGCAATAGAAACCGGTAGGTTGGTTTTGCGCGCTGTACGTAAGGTAAGGCGGCGTTGCCAGCGGAGACAAAGCCAGAAAACGAAAGCGGTGAACAGAACTAAGCAGAGTAAGCAACGGAGAATGGGATAGTCACTCCATAGGGTGTGCAACACGGCTTTCGTATCATCTTCCACCAAACCGAAGATGAAAATATCGATCGACCGTTCATAAGTGGCATAGTAATAAATATTGGCTACAGTTAAAGCCCCAACCAGTGTATTGAGTATTGCCGCCAGCCACGGATAGAAACGTTGCCATATGCTGAAACTGTTTTTGTTAATGGCAAATAAGCCGGCAATCAGCAGACAGGGAACAAACAGCAGACTGGCAATACGGATATCAAACAGCCCGCCAATCCAGAACATTCGTGCTACATCTTGAAGGGCGTCAGCAAGGAGCTGATGACCGCCATAAGTGAGGAGAAGATAGATTCTTCCCGCCATTTGTACTGATACAGCCAGCAGCCAGGGAAGTAAAAGAGCGATAAAAGCTTGTTTAAATCTGGGAAACCACATAATGCCTTCTTAATTAGCGAAAAACGCCGTAAACCCTCGCCCAGTGCGGGCGGGGATATAAGGCGAAAAGCCCGCGGGGCTTTCAAGAACACTCAGGCGTTGACTGACTCTGAACGTAGGCTCTGAGTGTTTCGATCGTTGCCCCTCCGGTGCTACAGACAAAGTACGATCTTGACCACAGCAACCCTGTTTTGCTCTGCATTCGTAGATGTGTATTCTGCTGGCGTAGTAGCCGTGATGATACTGA
>NZ_JBEJZY010000050.1:0-33765 GCF_040256935.1 Photorhabdus viridis | reverse complement strand
AATTTAGCAGGCAAATGTATCTCCAGAAAGTCTCTGGCAGTATCAATATGACTTAAAAACTGTTTAAAAACAGCATCATGTGGTGTTGGTGTATTTTTTCTCTTCATCGGCAAATAGTAACATACTTTCTTTTATAATGGCCCACCTGTTCTGTGAGCCACTTTTATTCTTATTACAACTTTCTTATTTTTCTTTTTTTATTATAAAGCGTTAATCAAGCAAACTTCCCCTTTCCGATGGTGGTATCTGTCCACGCCATTGCAATAGCGACTTTCGCCTTACTATCCAGATTCTCAATGAAACCATTATCCCCCGCTGTCGGGGCAAAACTGCTCATGGCCTGAATCAAAGAATCAACCGCATTATCTGACAATACAGTAAATTCACGCTCTCCTGATGTATCTTTATTACCCATTTGAGTCACTAATTTGGCACGATGACCATTAAAGTAATCATGAAAGGTGACTGACCCCACCGATTCAAATATACCCTGCGCTGTTTTATCCTGAGCAGGACGACGATTCACTGACAGCACCAAATCGTATCCGCTGCGCTGGAACCACAGGTTTTGCCAGTCAACGCCGTTGAACAAGATCATATCTTCTGCGCTAATATCGCTAACCCGGTTATCAATCACCTCTGTGCTGACCACAAAGCTGTCTGCACCCGCACCACCCTGGAAGCTGTTCTGATAACCGCCTAATACCAGCAGATCCTGACCTTCACCGCCGTCAAACTGACTGAACTTCGAAATAGCCGCCGCTATCAGGTGATCATCACCTTCTCCACCGTTAATTACCGCATGGTAGCCCATCAGTTTAACCGTATCATTGCCGGAATAACCGTCGATTCGGTTGTCATTACCAAATACTCTGGCAAAATCATTGCCTGCACCTAAATCAACCCGGTTGTTATTGCCGATGGTCACAGCATAGTCCTGACCGGCTCCGGCATCCACCCGGTTGTAGTTGCCGGAGGTGATTACATAATCCTGCCCGTTACCCGCATCAATAAAGCCACCTTCACCAAAGACAAACGCCTGATCATTACCTTCGCCCATAAAAACCTGGTTAATGCGTCCGGCCACCACGGCGGTATCATCACCATTGCCACCAAACATCCAGTTTTCACGTCCCATCAGAACGCCCATGTCATTCCCTTCACCACCAGCAAAGATGTTGGATGTTCCTAATGAGTAATAAACATCATCACCACGGCCACCCCAGAAATTGTTGTTATCACCCAGATAAGCACCGAGATCTTTACCGTCGCCACCCCAGTTGAAATTATAATTCCCCAACGACGCATGAATATCACCATCTCCTTGCAGATGACCACTGTTACGCAGGAAATCAAAGGTTTTTTGCCTCATATTGAGCAGATCTGCTGTTAGATTCCCTTTCAAATTGGTCACTAATGATTTCATCTCTGCTTGCTTATCTTTGCTAAACATCGTTGCAAACAGGTTAGGTAAATTCAGCGAATTAAAGCCAAATGCACGTTCTGCTTTGCTATTAGCTTGAGCGCTATCACCGTTGATGCTAACCACAGATCCTTGTTCCTGACTTTCATCAGGCGCTTTCTCTTTCAAGCCATGACTTTCCACAAATGTCCTGACGCCATTTTCTCCCATATTGATGCCAGCCTCCAAACTATCCAGCAATTTCTCTGGGTTGGTGAAGGCTTTCAGTTGATCACCGCTAAATTCCCTTATCACTGCCAGCATTTCTTTCAGAATAGCCTTGCCATCAACAGGCTTGCCTGTGCGGGAAACAATATATCCATCTGCGGTGTAGTCCACACCAAAGATATCCGCTAAGGTAGTATCTTCATTTACACTAGCCAATCGGCCAAGCAGCTTATTCTGAAGCTGACGCGGTAAGTCCTCCGGATTATAAGTGAAGGTTGTTTTTGCCATACCCGTTGTCGAGTATTGCTGAGTCATCAAACCAAACAGGGAACCCAGGTTGGTATCCAAAATTGACTGGATGTTGTCACCAAACATAAAGTTCCAGTTACCGGTCGTAACCTGAATATCAGCACCACGCCCCCCAACGGCAAAGTTGAAAGCCAACTGCTGATTGGCCTGACGGAATTTGTCTGCACGGCTTATTTTGCCCATCTCAATATTATTGCCATTTTCACCCAGCCACTGATTGAATTTTTTGTTCAGTGCTGATTCGGCGTCATACTGCAAGCCACGGCTGCTACGTTCATGTTGAGAGTCCAAATTAAGCAGTGTTTTGTAATCCACGCTGCTGGTTTGGTCTAAACCAGACATATCACGCACAAACTTCTTCGCACCGGCGATTGTCCATTGCTGATCTTGTTCCGCTAACCAATCCTGCTTTTCACCGGAACGGGCAATACCTTTCAATACGTCAGCAACACGGGTAGCGCCATCAAATGGATTGACCAACGGTGGCGTTGGGATGGACTTATCCATCATCACAATCAAGTCATTACTACGACCTTGGTTGAAGCTGATATTACGGTTGCCAATAAACATCTGCGCCCCTTCAAGCGCCTGATAGCCGCCAATATCAAAGCTATGTTGACTATCGCCATGACCAATGTGAACCATCACATTGTTGTCACCGAAAGCCAGTGATTTAAAACCACCGGTCCCCACTTTAATACCGACGTTCGATGTACCCCAATTCAGTGCAGTAAACTCTCCGTCACCGACATTTACCTGGATATTACCGGAGTAACTGAGCTGACGATGCGAGTTATCGCTGGTGTTAACCTTTTTACGCTTCTGTGGCTCAATGAAAACTTCAGTGTTATCCGCAATCGCCCCTTTGATAACCGAATCAGTCTCTGTGTAGCCTACTTTAGCGAAGTTGATATCGCTTTCAGCAATACCACGACGAACCTGTTCTGTATGAGTTGTCAGTTTATTCTCTGCATTCCAACTCAAGACGATTTTGTTATCAGGCAAGTTGTTAACCCATTGGTTATTTTCGTCACGGGTAAATTTACGGCCTGTTGCGTCAACCGCGACTTCGCTACTACGGGCGGAAACATCACTGCGGATACCCTGTTTATCCAACTCAGTAATAAAATGACGAGCAAAACCATTCCGCTTATCATCACTAATCAGTGAACAACCCACCAGGCTGATGTGATCGGGTTTGCTGATAGCCTTTTCGCCCAGCTTGGCGTTCTGATAAAACTGCGTTAATTTCGTCGCCAATTTATCGGCACTGTAACCACTCAGACGGATGTTATTCTGCTCTGACGCATCACGGCCATGACCAACAACCTGCCAGCGTAATTTGTTTGATAATTTAGACAGATCGCCATAAGCAACCCGATATTTACCGTTGGAGTCAAGTTGAATAATCACGCTGGAATCCGGGTGTTTACCCGCCAGATTAGCTGCTGCTCTGGCGGCTATCGGGTCATCTTCCATCTGAAGAATGATCTGACCATCAAAGCGAGTTTCACGGTTATCAGTCTGTGGAATCACTTCCACCGTTTGCCAGGCATCAAGTGGTTTGTTCAGATGACTATCGTCGATAATAACAGGCTCTGTCCCTTTATTTTTACCAGATAACCCCTCTAAATCTTCCAGCGCAGGGCGGTTTTGCGGTTTTACCACAGCATACTTCTGATAAAACCCCTGAGTTTCTTTAAAAGCGTTATCCAGCGCCTGATTTACCCACGCCTTACCCGATCCCCCGGCAATATCTGCCAGATCCTTATAATTGGCGGTGTAGCTGTCCAGTACCTGCTTACGCTCATCACCAGTTGTCTGTAACGCTTTGTAAACCACCAGACTTTCGTTGACGGAATGACCACCATCAAATACCAGAAACGCCAGGGTATTGAGATAACTCTGACCCTTCGGGAAGTCAGGCTGCTTACTGGCGATATAGTTATTGAGATGAACCATGATATTGGTCGAGCCAGACGCGCCTGTCACCACAGAATGGCCTTGTGCTAACGCATTACCCTCAAACGCAGTTTCCCGTCCGGGGATCAGGATCCGCCCCGCAGCGACTTTCCTGCCATATAAGAAGTCATCATGCTTACCATTCGCAGGCTGGTAAGGCAGCGCTGTACCATAATCGTTAGTCTGCTTTCCAGTTATTTCGACTTTGTACGTAACATCATTTCCGGCAGTGAGTTCAGTACTAGTTGAACGGGCTTTAGTGATCACATCCTGGTAGAAAATATCGCCTTCTCTCTTCCAGGCAGCGCTATCCATCCCCATCCCCCGAGTGGTCGCCATTTTTACCGCTAGAAACGGCACCTTAATCACAGAAAAACCATCATCGACTTTAGTCATCATGATCTTGAAATTGGCAAAAGTTGGTTCGTCCAGAAACGCTGTTAACTCAGGCGCTCGGCTGAACCAAGGACGAAAATCCTTATCAATATCCTTGGCAAAAGATTGCATCTTTTGGGCAATTTTCTGGTCGCGCTCAGCCCCCTCAGGATAAAAACCACTTATCCACTGTTCAAATTCCTGTACCAAGAAGTTACCTGTCCGTTCAGCAGTATCTTTCGCCTCCGGTGATGCTGTTTTCACCAGTTCATAAGCCAGTTCAGAATCAAAATGGCGGCCGAACAGGTTATCAATATATTGTCCGGCGGCCTTCTCTTTGTTGGCATCAGCCAATAGTTGCTGAGCCAGCGTGTGCAGTTCAAGATGTGTTTGCAACTGGGTGACAGCATCCTTAAATAATTTGATGGTTTCCTTTTGGGTCACTTGTCCGGTAAGCCAAAGTTCTCTGGCTCGTTCAATCAGAGAATGACCTTCCGGGATAGCCGCCTGCTGCAACCGGCTGACGAAAACGATAAGACTCTCACTTTCGGTCTTAGGCGCATCCCGCTCTGCTACAGAGTTAGTCTGGGTTAATGGCTTAATTTGTAAATCAGTGAGACGATTAATTTCGCTTTGCGCAATATCGTCTTTCAGGCCCACCACACGCCCGAACCCATCAAAAGATACTTGCTGACCAAACTGCGACACCTGCTCAGGCGCCACAGTGATCCCCAAAATCCCAGCTGATTCAGCTCTCTGAGCCTGAAGATAAGCAACCAGCGCCCCCATCTCAAAACGCAAACTTTTCACCAACTTACTACGCTGAGCGAATTCCTTGGGATCATGCTGTTGCCAATGAGCCAGCGCGTTCTCAAGCTGCAATACATGCTGTTCATCGGGCCGTTCGACAGTGCTATTAAAAGCCTCACGTACGGCCGCCAGCGCTTTACTAGGCAGATCGGTATTTATCGACCCAAGACGTCTTTTGGTAGAATCAATAAACCGTTTGTCCCCCTTATCCAGTAAGACAAGTTCCAATTCTTTAAGTACAGAAGAACGAGATTTAGGGTTATTTCCCCCTAATCCTTGCAGATCAATACCTGAAATCGTCGGCGCTTTTCTGGTTAACTCTCTGGGTTTATTTAAGGTCGATTCCACAGCGCCATCGGATGATGCTTCGGTAAACATTGACATGATCGAAGCACCGGTATTTTTTGAACGAATACCCTGGTTGATTCGTAGCCGATTGACTGCCTGTTGCGCATTATTCAAAGCAGCCAAATCTTCTTCCGTTAGTGCCAGATCTTCACTGTTCCAACCGCCAGTTTCAGCTTTTGATGCAGGATCGATATGACTTTTCGGCGCCTCCATCTCAATTGGCGTATACGCTTTTCCAGACAAGCCACTGCCCGTCGCCCCGATACGATCCGGTTTAGCATCATCAGCCTGTTTTGCGCCTTTTGCATTATCCTGCGCCTGAGCCGCTTTATTTGTCGCTGCTGTACTATCACTTTCACCACGCTGTTTCGCTTTTTCATACGCGGTATTGGCGTCGCTCGCCGCTTTCTCGGCCCGTTGTTTCTGTAATAATGCCTCTTCTTTTCTCAGCTCTGCTTTTTTCTGAGCGTCTACAATAGCTTCGTCTGCACTATCTATATTCTCAAAGCTTTTCTCTAAACCCGCTTCTGATTTTTTAATTGCGGTTTTTACTGTTTCTCGTTTATTAATAAAGTGCTGCTGTGCATCAACTAATTTTTTCTGTGCGATAAACTTGGCATCATTTAATTTATTCTGGGTACTATCTAAATACCCAATAGCAAACCGATTACGCCACTCATCACCTGATTTGCCATCATAATTCCCATAGTTATTAAGCGTATCCATGCCTTGAGTCATGAAAAATAGTTCTTTTGTGACTATCCTGGACTCTTCACTTATTGCATCACGCTGTACTTGCCCATTGTTATTCAACGCATCTTGATTGGTTGATTCTAGTTGGAATTGTGATTTTGAAATTGTTTTAAGCTGTTTATCTTTCTCTTGTTCCAAGAGCTGACGATTTATCTCAGCTTTTTCCTTATCGCTTAACGCATTTTGCGCGGCTTTATCCTGCTTCACATGTCTGATAACCGCATCAGCTTGTGGTGATGCCTTATTCTGAGCTGAATTAACATTATCTCCAATTTGCAAGGCATTCTGGATAACCTCAGTATCAGGCGTCTCCACCGGGGTTATTACGCCACTCAAGTTGTTAGCCAGATCCGAACTCACTTCATCAATTTTATCCATCTGGAAACCATCAATGGCAGAAATTTCGGTTAAATTAATCGCTCCTCTACCTTTATTGATTCCAGAAGTACTCGCCTCATCGCCATGGATCAGATAATTAATCGCGTGGCTACCTTCCACATTCAACACAGTCTGTTTAATATTCTTAAACAGAGAAGAGAGATGACTACTTTGTGTGTTGCTCTCCGCAATAGAAAGACTGTAGAAATCACCATTACCAACCTTAATCGCCACATTATTACGTGCATAGGAGACATTGATCCCCAGACCATCGCCAATATGAATATTGGCATTACCTTTGCCTTTCATGATCGCAACATTAAGACCATTCCCGACTTTGGTATTAATGTTATATTTACCCCACACCGTGTTGACTGAAACGCCATCACCCACTTTGGTATTCACATTCAGGTCGCCATGCGTTGCAGTCACGTTTAAACCATTCCCCACCGTGGTGGTGATATTAGCTTTACCCTTTGCCGCAGTAACCTGTGTGCCATCACCGACTTTAGTGACAATATTGCCTTGACTCCACAAAGCATTAAAACTGTCGCCGTTACCTACTTGAGTCACAATATTGGCATCAGCTTTGGCAAGCACCACATTATTCCCGCCGCCTACCTTAGTAATGATATTAGCTTTGCCCCAGGCTCCCGTGTAATCATTACCGTCACCAACATGGGTGATAATATTGGCATCGCCTTGAACGACGGTGACTTCTTGCATACCGCCTACTTTGGTAATGATGTTCGCTTTACCTTTGGCGAAATTATAACGTTCGCCATTCCCGACCTGAGTCAGAACGTTGGCTTCACCCCAGACAGCGTTAATACCGGCGCCATTCCCCACTTTGGTAATAATATTGGCTTTACCTGTAGCGAAACCAACAGTTGTACCATCTCCAACGTGTGTCATGATGTTACCCACATCGGAAATAAGCAGGCCGACCGTAGTACCATTACCCATTTTCGTCAGAATATTGCCTTTACCCAATAGCACGGCAGCAGTCGTTGATGCTCCCACATGAGTGACGACATTAGCCTCAGCCGCAGCCACAACGCCCATAAAATCCTTACCCACTTTGGTGACAATATTGGCTTTACCCAGTGCCAGCACCCCAGTTAAACCGTCGCCAGCATGGGTCATGATATTAGCTTGACCAAACATTGCCGCCAGCGTTGTACCATCACCGCTCCTGGTCATCACGTTCAACTCACCGGCAAACAAACCAATACTTGTTCCACCTCCATCATGGGTGTAGATATTGGCATTACCCACCATTAAGCCGACAGTCAAATCATTACCCACTTTCGTCAAGATATTGGCTTGCCCGATCATAGCGGCAAATGTTTGACCATTACCGACATGGGTCATCACATTGGCCTCGCCTATCATTGCTGCCAGCGTCATACCATTACCCACTTTGGCGGCGACATTGCCTTTGGCCAGCATCAGGGCAACACTCATCCCATTTCCAACATCAGTAAACACATTGCCGGCGGCTACCATTAGCGCCAGCGCATTGCCATCCCCCACTTTGGTAAAGACATTACCCACCCCTCCCATCAGCGCCCAGGCATCACCTTGACCAACATGAGTAAAAATGTTGCCAGCGCCAATCATGGCCGCAATCGCGGTTCCATCCCCAACTTTAGTGAAGATATTGCCTGCGGCTCCCATCACACCCAGTGTCTGATGGTGACCAATATGGGTAAACACATTACCAATACCGAACATAATGCCGGTAGTATCGCCGTTGCCTACTTTGGTCAGGATATTGACACCCCCCAACATCACACCCTTCGTACTACCGTTACCAATGTGAGTAAGAACATTCGCACCACCGCCCATTACCGCAACAGCATCACCTCTCCCTTTTTTGGTCAGGATATTGGCGCCGCCCAGCGCAATTGCTGTGGTATCTGATATTTCATTATCACCCGTAATATGCGTGATAATGTTGGCTCCACCGAGCATTCCGGAAACCAGATCACCTGCTGCAAGTTTGGTCAGTACATTGGCCCCTCCCACTAATACCGAAGAGACTTTTCCTTTACCTTTCTGGGTCATGACGTTAAAACCGCCCGCCCCGAACCAGTTCGCGCTGCCATCACCTATTTGAGTATGGGTGTTGTACCCGCCCAACATGATAACCCGGCTGTCACCATGACCTTGATGGATCGAGATATTACCAACCGCCAGAAGATGAGCCAGATACTGCCCGTCACCGATTCGAACCAGCACATTGGCCGCACCGCCGGCGTTAACATCCATTTCCCCACGCTGGTTTTGATGAACGAGAACATTCGCCAGGCCGATACCCCGGAACCACAGGTTGCCCTCTTTACCACTTTTCACGATGACGTTGGCAGCACCTGCGCCTTCAAAATGCGTATTACCGAATCTCGAACTATGAAGAATGACGTTAGCAATCCCATCACCCTCAAAATTAACATTGCCACGTATCACACTGGATTTAATGACGTTTCCACCCCCCATACCGCTAAAATCAACATCACCGGTGCTATCACCGGTATTTGCAGACGATTTCACCAACTCCTGATGACTATCTTCTGCAATATGTTCTAAATGCTCAGAGACACGGAGTACGGTATCGACTTGATATTTAAGGCTAGTTAGTGAATATCCCTTCGCCTCCATCGAGCTATAACCATTTGCAGGTGAAAAATCTTCATTAGCCAAATTACTGGTATGGTTGCCTGCTTTGTACCACGCACTGGCATAATATTTCAGCTCTCCGGTTTTAGGATCATTTTTCAACTCCACCATGACCACTTTGGTATATGACTCGACATATTTGGCATAGACATAAGCATTTGATCGACGATTCGATTTCACCGCTGAAACATCCAATACCAAACCATCAGAATGGATTGCATGCCCATGCATTTTTGCATCAATCAGCGTGATATCTTCTGCTTTAGCGGTGGTTCCGCCGGCATAAGTCACCCATTGATTTTCCTGCAAATCCTCTTCAACAGTATGCTGAATAGTAATGGGTTGATAATGTTCAAAGATTAAATTGAAAAGATGATAATCATTATCATTGCTTATATAATCAAATCCATTCTCTAAAGAGATATTTTCCGTAGCAAGATTGTTGAGTTGATTACCATTTTTACGCCATGAAGTGGCGTAATAACTCAGTTTACCGGTTTCAGGATCATTTCTCAGCTGAACTTTACTGATCTTAGTATACATTTCATCAGCAAACGCAAAGAGATAAGTATTAGGCTCAGTAGTTGATTTAATGCCTGTCACTTGCTGGGATTTCTGAACTCCCATCTTCGCCGTTGTTAATACAATTTCTTTAGCGTTGGTGTATTCCAACGCCTTATCATATGAATCGCTATCTTCACCTATTCTTGATATTTCATTGTAACCACCGAGACCGGAGAAACTGATATTACCATGAGCTATATTAGAATAAATTTTGTTATAACCACCTGCGCCTTCTAATTCGACATTACCGCGAGTCTGTTCATATTTATCTTTACTTTCTCGCAAGCGTTCAATACGGTTTGATACTCCTGCACCATGCAAGATAATATTGCCTTCTCTCCCTTTACGAATAATGTGATTATCAATCCCTGCACCTGTGAAATCAATATTACCGCTTTCAACCCGTGAGCTGATGCTATTTGCCGCCCCCCCGCCAGCGAATTTCACATCACCGTGGCTTCCCTCATAATGGTCAAACCAAGTACGGTCAATTTTGTTGCCAGCACCGGCTCCGGTAAAGTTTAAATTACCCTGATTAGTTTCATGCCATAACTCGTTATAACCGCCGACACCTTTAAACGTTACATCACCGGATTGCCCTTTACGACTCAGGTTGTTATAAGCAGCGGCCCCGGAGAAATTGAGATTACCACTGCTTCCTCGGTGATCCATAGAAACACCACCCGCCGCGCCAGCAAATGAAATATGACCATTGCCGTTTTTATCAATACTTACGTAACCCGCGGCGCCATGTACATTCAGATCACCGTCAATACTCACTATTTTTAAATATCCGGCGCCGCCATCTACGGCCTTATCGCCAGAACTGGCATAGATTGTTGCTCCTAGAGAACCAACAGTAATATGATCATCTCCTCCTTCTGCCTGAATCACTCCCCCTACCCCAATAGCGACAATATTATTACCATCATCATCATCTTGATATTTTCCGGTAAAGAAATATTCTGTACTGCGGTTTGATGATTTCCCCATAAACAATCCTTTAATTTAGTTAGAAATCTATTCACAAAGATAACAAAAACATTAAGCTCAGAGACATAATGAGCTTATATATCTATAAATACGGTTAAATGAATAAGTGGAATAAAATAATATAGAGCAAAAACTCAAAATCAATATTTACACACAAGAAAGTCTGTTTACCCCCCATATATTGCCCCATATCCCCACATTGATGTTCAAAATGCAATAAGACAATAAAAATAAACTATAACAAGAACTAAACGTAACAAACTGTTTTAATTTAAATTATTAAATAATTTTTTCATAAATCAAATTAATAAAACCAAATTATTAACATTTTTATATCAAGAATACAGGGGAATTTAACTTACTTATTTTGAATAAAACATCTATCGCAAGAAAATAACAGAACACATCCAGCAGTCTTATCTAAATAAATACGACCAATAAATACAAAACAACTAACCAAAATAGGTTATACTGATAACGGCGTTGGATTAACTGGTTTACACTATAGCCTCCATCTGGATATGGCTGTCAGACGCTATGCTAGTCCGGATAAAAAAGAGCATCGTAGATAAAACAAGATCGAAAATTGATGCACCGGTCACATTTTCACACTTCATGAAACCGATTACATGAAACAAATAACATATCTCACATTCCATTCGAAACAAATTCATTATCTTAAGGTAATAACCTATACAAAACTGGAGCTTAAATAAAATGGCATATCTAATCCGGTACTAAAATAGTGTAACAATCGTAGCAATACGATGACTTCTGATGATTGGGTAGCTCACCATAGAACGAATTACTGTCTTTGTTCATTACTGGAATATTTTTTTATTTATATTTTTTAAGGTCACATATGAGTCAAATTACCCCTCAGTTAACAAATATGTGGGATAAAAGTCATGAATCATGGTTTGTAAAAGATAAAGAATTCCGTTTTATGTATGCAAATCCAGTGTTTATTAAAGTAAACAAATTACCTGAAAATTTTAATGTTATAGGATACACTGATAAAGAATTACCTACACTGTTTAATAATTTTGCTCACCTTTTTGAAGAACATGACCGTAAGGTTTTACAGTCTATGCAGAAAGTATCATCTATTGGGACTTATCTGCCGGACAATGGTCAAAAACTTAAATCCTATTCTTGTGACAAATACCCGTTAATGGATGAAAATAATCAATGCATGGGGATAATTGGTCACACTAAAACCATAACCCATTTTTCGCTATACAATTACATTAAAAATGACTCATCTAACTCTGTTATACTCAGCCCCCCTAATAATATATTGACGGCGAAAGAGTGGATAATAATTTTTTTATTCTGCCGTGGCGTCAGCAATAAGCTTATCGCCAATGAAATTAAGATTTCATGCCGTAGCTTAGAAAAATATTTTAAAATCATCTATGATAAATTATCAATTGGATCAATGATTGAATTGAGGTCATTTTGCAAAGAGAATAATTATGATCTCTATATTCCGCCCAAATACTCTCAAGCTATAGGCCATTTTTTGCTATAAAAGATGATGCCTGCGCCCCTATACACCCTGTCATTTAATCGGCTTTCCCTGATTTAGTGGCAGGGAGAATGGGCAACTTTCAATACATGCCAATTATAAATAAACCATTCATACAAGATTATTCAAATAAGTCCGATTCATATTATTCGCTTACAATGAGGTACATAAATCCTTTCATGATAATCTGAATAAATTAGGCTATGATCCCCCGTTTCACATTTGTCATTGATTACATATACCCAATAGATTTCAAGTTGCAGCGCGGCGGCAAGTGAACGCAGCCAACAAAGCAACAACTTGAAAGATGAAGGGTATAAACTGCTGAGGAAAGGAATATGGCTACAATGAAAGATGTAGCACATCAAGCGGGAGTATCCGTGGCTACTGTAAGCCGGGTCATCAACAACACAGCTTACGTCGAACCAGGTACCCGTGAACGTGTAGAGAAAGCAATGCGTGAATTCAACTATCACCGAAATTCTGCTGCGCTTGCCCTGGCAAAAAGATGCGGGGATATGTTGGGTTTACTCACCGGTAACCTGGCTGATCCTTTTTTTTCCCGTTTAGCGCGTGGAGTTGAAGAAATTGCCCGAAAAAAAGGGGTAAAACTGATGGTTTGTAGTGGCGGGCATCAGGCTGAACTTGAGAAATCCGCCTTAGATTTTTTAATCAATCAAGGGTGCGAAGCGATAGTGGCCCATACCACTCGAATGAGCGATACAGACATATTACGTTATGCAGCACACACGCCAGCATTAGTGATTGTTAATCGATATTTGCCTGCCATCGCCAACCGGTGCATCTGGTTAGATAATGTTAGCGCTTCGCAGGCGGCTACTCACTATCTTATCCAAAATGGTCATCGAAAAATCGCCTGTATAACGACAGACCTGCCTATTGATGATAGAAAACTCCGCCTAGAGGGATATTATTCTGCAATGACTCATGCGGGTATCACCGTACCTGGCAATTGGGTTATCAGCGCGCCATTTGACGAAAAAGGAGGAGAGCTGGCAGCAGAAAAGCTCTTAGGCAGCGGCATCAACTTTACTGCCGCAGTGACATTCAACGATGTTATGGCGGCCGGCGTGATGCGAGCCCTGCATCAACGGAAAATCAACTTACCGGAACAACTGTCAATTGTTGGATTTGATGATATTGTCCCGGCGCGATATCTCTATCCCTCTTTAACGACTGTACACTACCCGATAGAAAGGATGGCACGGCGGGCGGCTAATCTGGCGTTACAGCTCAATGCCCAGGAAGAACCCACCCCACAAATGAACATGTTCTCAGCCGAACTCGTAATCAGAGATTCTGTTTTTTCCATAGAGTAAACACATACAAAACAAGCATAAAAAACGATACACAGATCGCATTTTCACACTTCATGAAACCGGTTACATGGACAAGTCACATCTCTCACATTTCATTCGAAAAAAATTTATTATTCTTTCTCAATAACATATCCGAAACAGGGATTTTAAATGGATGACAAAAAAAAGCTTAATCTGGGACTCGCTATGCTACCGATCGTAGCAATGCTCCTACTTCTGATCATTGGCTATGGTCAACTGGGACTGCGCATTGAGTCCTTATTACTCATATCAGCAGGAATAGCGGCGGCCTTAGCGTATTGGCAAGGCTACCGCTGGAATGACATTATTGATTCCATTGTGGCAAAGCTAGCCAAAGCAATGCCGGTGATCATGATATTGATTTGCGTAGGGGGACTAATCGGAACCTGGATGATCAGCGGAACCATACCTTATATGGTTTACTGGGGATTAAAACTGATTAGCCCGCAATATATACTTATTGCCGCCTTCTTTATCACGAGCGTTATCTCAGTCTGCACCGGTACATCGTGGGGTGCAGCCGGAACGGCGGGTGTTGCTCTAATGGGGGTAGCGGCAGGCCTTGATGTGCCTCTGGCCGCCGCCGCAGGTGCGGTTGTTTCAGGTGCATATTTCGGCGATAAAATTTCACCTTTATCTGATTCAACTAATTTCGCCGCCATCGTCGCCGACACCGACCTTTACAGCCATATCCAACACCTGATGTATACCACTATCCCAAGCTTTATTTTAGCGGCGACTGTCTATCTTATCGCTGGTCATACAAGCTCAGTAGGTAGCGTCGCAACACCTGAAAAAGTCACAGACATCATTCAATCTCTTGAAAGCCTTTATCACTTCAATTTATTACTGATTTTGCCGCCGGTACTGGTTTTATGGGGCGCAATAACAAAACGTCCGGTGATACCCGTTATGCTGGCTGCATGTGCATTGGCTATTGCGATCGGCATCGGTCTTCAGGGATTTACACTTAAGCAGGGCCTTAATGCGTTGATAGATGGCTTCAATCTCTCAATGTTCTCTGACCAGGGACACAACATCGCCGGGATCGTTAGCGATATCCCACGTTTGCTCAATCGCGGCGGCATGTTCTCAATGATGAGCACCATCCTGCTGGTATTTTGTGCATTCTCGTTTGCCGGCATTTTGGCGCTCACTGGCGCCCTGACCACCATCATTAATCATCTTCTACAAACGGTTCACACAACCGGACAACTTATCGCGACAACCGTAGCCACAACCATTCTTGTGACCGGCGCCACCTGTGACGGAAAACTGGCTCTTCTCATCCCGGCAGAGCTCTTCAAAGGGGCCTATCGCCGCTTGGGCCTGGATAATAAAAACCTGTCACGGACAATAGAAGATGCCTGTACCGTCATTGAGCCGCTCATCCCATGGACTGCTGCGGGTATTTACATGGCAACGACTCTGGGTGTCAGTACGCTTGAACTGCTGCCCTGGGCTATCCAGTGCTACGCCGCCATCTTTTTTGCACTCATTTATGGCTTTACTGGTTTCGGTATTGCAAGAGTTGCACCGGAACATTCTCTGAAGAATAAGGAAAGCCGACATGAAACCGCATAATTTCAATCAAATAATTGATCGCCGCAATACAGGCTCTGTTAAGTGGGATTTTTTGGATCGTTACCTGCAATTGAACCAAACTGATCTTCTGCCGATGTGGATTTCCGATTTCGATTTCCAGTGTCCGGAAGAAATCCGGCAAGCACTACACACCCGAGTCAACCACGGCATTTTCGGTTATAGCGAACGCGACGATAACTATTACCAGGCAGCAATAGACTGGTTTTCAAAACGCCACCAATTGACCTTATGCCGGGATTGGTTCACTTCAATAGAAGGTGTCATACCCGGGCTGACTTTGCTAATCCAGATGCTCAGTAAACCGGGTGAAGGCGTCGTGGTACAAGGGCCCTATTATGGCTCATTCGCCAAAATCATCACCATGAACGACAGGGTAGTTGTTGAAAACCCGCTACTTGAAAGTCCTGAAGGTTATCAAATTGACTATGGTCATTTAGAACAAGTGTTGGAGCAACACAGACCGCCTTTGCTCCTGTTATGCAACCCACACAATCCTACTGGCCGGTGCTGGAATCACGACGAATTGACCCGATTATTGACGCTCTGTAAAAAGTACGGTGCAACGGTAATTTCTGATGAAATTTGGGCTGATTTAATTTTACCTGGGAAAACATTCACCTCAGTACTGCATCTGGGGAACGAATGGCATAGCAACGTCATTGCCGCGACATCAGCAAGTAAAACATTTGGACTCTCATCACTTCGAATATCGAACTTTCTCATTCCCGATCCCGGCCTTCGGTGCGCCTTTAATGATCGATTAAACGCCCACGGATTAGATGTATTTAACTCGCTATCGATGACTGCGGCCACAGCAGCATATCAACATGGAAGCCTATGGCTTGATGAGCTACAAAATCACCTGGCTGAAAACCGCCGCTGGTTGGAGCAAGCTATAGCGCATACTATCCCTTGGTGCCAAATGACCAAAGCCGAAGGCACCTACCTGGCTTGGTTGGATTGCCGCGCTTTAGGTCTAGATGATGATGCCCTCCAGGCGGCCTTGCTACAGAAAGCGAAAATAGCCGTTTCAATGGGACGGAATTTTGGCGATAGGGGAAAAGGATTTATCCGGATAAATTTGGGTTGCCCTCGTCAGTATCTTGAGAAGGCGATCACCGGTTTAATTCAGTTAACACCGTAAAATAAAAATACAATATTATACCAGTACCCAATAATAGCGAAGAGTCGGATAAGTGTAGCATGTTACCAAATCGCACTTAATCCGATTGTATTCTTTATTTAAAGAGAAATAAATTTTCATCCTTATAAAACACCACCGAACTTTATTCAATATGTTTAGAAAATCTGCCTATAAAAATCATGCCTGATGTACAAAGGGAATTTTCATTTATTAAAAACTCTGCTCGTACCTCAGACATTAAACTCCCTTCTCATTAACTTTGTTATGAGAAGTTCAAGTAAATTTCTACGAATAATAATTTACTTAAAATATCTGCTTGGCCATATTTCAGATGGCTCACAATTCAAAATGGTAGCAATAATCCGCTCCCCCTTGGGCCATGGACGGTGTAAAACATTTGATAAAGTAGATGATGCAAGCCCTGCTTCTCTTGAAACTGCCGCCAACGATGTTCCTCGTTTTTTGAGCGCCGCAATAATATCAGCTTTATGCCAGTCGTGTCTTTCGATCATTCCTGTTTCCTTCCTCAGTTTGGTTATACAAGGTACTATGCTCATATCCGTTTCCTATTATCAGGCCAATGTTTTTATGTTGTTACAGCTTTTCCCCTGGGTCCGCACTGGGTGCGGAATACTAAAAAAATAGCTGTGCTAAGACATCAAACCCCGCAAAGCACAGCAAATTCTCCGATATAGAAAGAGAGATGATTGTTGTTTTAAATGTTACATCTAATTACAGAAGTCTAGTTATTCTGAAAAAAGTTGAAATCGTATTAAATACTTCAATCAACCTTTTAATGTAATCCTCTAATTGAGTAACATGGCTCATGCTGAGTTAGCAAAACCAATTGGCGTACAAAGTGAAGTTATATTGCAAAACTTATATTAGCCTCACTACTAAGTATTTACTACTTATTTAAACAAGAATAATTGTTGCAAGCCATTCGTTTAGATGAACAATAAACCCAAACAGCATGTAAAACCTGAAATATACACTTAATACAAGAGGGGTTATTTGCTTATCTCACTCTTCGGATCACATGAAAAATATGTTCAGAAACTATCGTTTTTTCAGAACACGGTCAAGAATTGCTCTTTATTACAAAGAAGAGCAAATAAAACAGTTTAGTAAAATGGCTATCAAGCATTAGGACAAATAACTATTTATCCATTGACAACTAAAGAGGTTACAGATAACTTCGGACACAATCTGCACTTATTTACTATTGATAACACACACTTTATCGCTAGAAAACACCAGATATCAGGTGCAACAACGAGCATAGCAACAGACCCGAGCCATTTCTTCAACAAACCATAAAACAATTTTCTCATAAAATAATAAATATAGTTATATTTCCATTAACTTAAAATCACATGGTTGAATAGTAAAAAATCAATTAATAAATATACGATTTTTGACGAAAAAGTTATTATCTTCTATTATATAACTGCCCACTTGAAGTGTAATCGGCAAACAAAAGTTTCAAATAACAATTTAAATAAAGATTTAGGAGCTGTTATGTCAAACACAAGAAAAAACCCCTGTAACATCACATCACAATTAACTCAAATGTGGGATAGAAGTAATGATCCCTGGGGAGCTAAAGATCTGCAATCAAGATTTATTTACGCGAATTCTGCTTTTTATCAACTGCTTAACCTGCCTGAAGATTTCGATATTATAGGGCTTTCTATCAATGAATTACCCTCACCTATCGCCGAATGCGCAGACGAATTCCACCGTCAGGATCAAAAAGCCATTCAAACTATGCAACGGGTCACAACACTGGAAACCCATCTGCTTGGAGAACATGAAGTTAAACAAACCTATCTTTGTGACAAATATCCCCTTTGTGATGAAGATGGTGATTGCATGGGGATCTTTTTCCATATGTACAAACCCCAGGATTTTGCTGTTTCTTACTATTATGAAAAAGCATCTCCGTCAACCCTGCAATTTATCCCACCTAACAACATACTGACGCAAACCGAATGGGAAGTTCTTTTTCTGACGCTGCATTCTCAAGATGAGGAGAGCATCAGTAAAGAATTAACGATCAGCACAGAAGATGTTATTAATCATATTCAGTCTATTTATCAAAAATTTAATTTACTACCTCATATGGAATTAGAGGATTTCTGCAAGAAAAATAATTACCACCTTTACGTTCCTGAGAGATTTTTCACTATTGGCAGCAGGGAATTATAAATTAAAACCACTGGCTATTAACTACACAATAGGGCTTGGTCATGAACAAAACCAATAAGCTAATTATCTCACCTCAAGTCATTAATACAATGCAGCAAAGTAATGAGCCCTGGGGGATAAAAGATCAGAACTCATGCTGGATTTATGGCAATGAGTCAGTTAAGTATCTTCAAAATCTACCAGACTCATTTGATTATGAAGGATGTTTTGATGATGAGCTCCCTTGGGCTGGCGCAGAATTTGCAAAAGAACATGTAAATCATGATAAAAGCACAATGACAAAAGGGCAAAGGGTATGTTCACTTGAAACACATAAGTATAGAAATGATAAATTTCTGTCATCTTATTTTTGTGAAAAATACCCACTATATAATGATGAAAAAGAATGCATAGGAACTCTTTTTCATGCATGGAAAGCCATGGATTTCTCATTAACCCGTTTTTATCATGGTAAACTCCCAAGCTCTATTCTGTTCCAACCTCCGACTGATTTATTTACTCAACGGGAATGGGATATTATCTTCCTCGCATTACAAAAGTATACCAGTAAACAAATGGGCCGGTTGTTAGATATCTCCTATCGTACGGTTGAAACCCATATGGCTCGGATATATAAAAAAATTGGCATTAATTCCTATTATCAATTGGAGGAATATTGTCGCTTCAATAATTATGATCTCTATGTGCCAGAAAGATTTGTGCGCCCAGAAAGCAGCATGTTTCTTTAAGTCCAAATTATAAAGGCGTTTTTATGAAGAAGAACTATGCGATATCACCCCAGATTATCAACACAACGGAAATAAGTCATGATCCGTGGGGAAAAAAAGATAGTTCTTCATGCTTTATTTACGGTAATTATGTAACAGAAAAATTTATTCATAATATATTATCAATAAGAAGTCACAAATTTAAACCACTAACCATCAACTGTACAATAGGATTTAATCATGAGTAAAACTAGTAATCTAATTATTTCACCTCAAGTGATTAATACCATGCAGCAAAGTAATGAGCCTTGGGGGATCAAAGATAGGAATTCATGCTGGATTTTTGGTAATTCAGGGATGAAAACTCTTCAGAATCTTCCAAATTTATTTGATTATGAAGGCTTTTATGATGACGAGCTCCCCTGGGACGGGGCTGATTTTACACAAGAATACGTTACTCACGATAAAAGTGTAATGGAAAAAGAAAAAAGAATATGCTCACTTGAGACGCATATATATGGGAAAGATACATTTCTATCATCTTATTTTTCCGAGAAATATCCGCTATATAATGATGAAGGTGAATGTGTCGGAATCATTATACATGGCTGGAAAGCTCAAGATTTCTCATTAACCCGTCTATTTCATGGTAAACTTCCAGCATCTATTCTGTTCCAACCACCGACTGATTTATTTACTCAACGGGAATGGGATGTTATTTTCCTCTCCTTGCAAAAGTATACCAGTAAGCAAATGGGCAAAATGTTGAATATCTCCTATCGTACGGTTGAAACCCATATGGCACGGATATACAGAAAAATTGGCGTTAATTCCTGTTATCAGCTGGAAGATTATTGTCGCTCTAATGATTATGATCTCTATGTGCCAGAAAGGTTTGTGCACCCAGAAAGCCGAATGTTTTTTTAAATCAAAAATTATAAAGGAATTTTTATGAAGAAGAACTATGCAATATCACCTCAGATTATCAACACAACGGAAATAAGTAATGAACCGTGGGGAGTAAAAGATAGTTCTTCGTATTTTATTTACGGTAACTCTGCAACAAAGAAATTTAAACGATTACTTATTAACTATGCAATATAGGGCTTAACTATGAACAAACTCAATAAGCTGATTATCTCACCTCAAATTATCAACACAATGGAATTAAGCAATGAACCATGGGGAATAAAAGATAGTTCTTCATGTTTTATTTATGGTAATCCTGTAACAAAAAAATTTATTCATAATGTTAAGGGATCATTTAATTACGAAGGGCTCTATGACCATGAGCTTCCCTGGGATGGTGCTGAATTTGCAAAAGAATTCATTAATCAAGATAAAAAAGTGATAAAAAACGAGGAAAGAATATGTTCGCTTGAAACACATATATATGGAAAAGAACAAATATTGTCATCTTATTTCTGTGAAAAAATGCCTTTTTATCATGAAGATGGTAACTGCATCGGAATTATGTATCATGGTTGGGAAGCCAAAGAATATTCATTGTTCCACCTATATCAATATTATAATGAGTTACCTGCATCTATTATATTTCAACCGCCAACGGACCTTTTTACTCAACGTGAGTGGGATATTATTTTTTTCTTTCTACAGAAATACACCAGAAAACAGATTGGACAGAGATTAAATATTGCTTATCGTACTATTGAAAAATATATAACTAAGATATATAGCAAGACAGGTATTAACTCCAGTCAACAATTGGAAGAATACTGTCTGGCGAATAATTTTCATCATTATGTACCAGAAAGATTTTTATTATTCTAAAGGCAATAAAACTTAGAATCTATCCTAGCTGGCATAATTACTGTGGAGCCTTCTTGCAATAGTGAACATGGACAGTGAGCAGAAACCGGAACGTACACGTAGTATGTAAAGAATGATTCGCTTCGTTTACCTTTTTGGCCATCTTAAAAATGTGTTAAAAATTCTCGTTTTTTCATAACACTGTCCAGACTTGCTATTTAATTACAAATTAGCGTAAATAAAACAGCTTAGTAAAACAGCCATTAATCATTAGAAAAAATAATAATTTATCGATTAACAACAAAGCGGATACTGATTATTTCTAGTATAGTCTGCAATTATTTATTATTGATAATACATATTTCCCAGTCAGAAGATGACCAATATCAAATGCAACAACAAGCACAGCAACGGCCAAAACCATTTCGTTAACAAACAATTAAAACAATTTTCGTATAAAACAATATACATGGTTATATTAATTCCTATTAAAAATCGCATCATTAAATAGTAAAAAATAAATTAATAAATATACGTTTTTTGACGATAAAGTTATTATCCTTTATTATAGAGAAGCGCATTTGAAGCATAATAGGCAAATAAAAACTTCAGATGATAATTTAAAAAAAATTCAGGAGTTACTATGTCAAATATAAGAAAAAATCCCAGCGATATCACACCACAATTAACTCAAACGTGGAAGAGAAGTGATACCCTTTAGGGAACCAGAGCTCTGCAATTAAGATTTATTGATTCTTGTCAAAGATTCAATCTTCTGAAAATTTCTTATTACAGGATTTAATCATGAGTAAAACCAGTAAGCTAATTATTTCACCTCAAGTGATCAATACCATGCAGCAAAATAATGAACCTTGGGGAATAAAAGATCAAAATTCATACTGGATTTATGGCAACCAAGAATTTAAACATATTCAAAATCTTCCAAATTCATTTGATTATAAAAGATTTTTTGACGACGAAATTCCTTGGGATAGCGTTGAGCTTGCAAAAGAATTCAGAAATCATGATAAAAGTGTCATGACTAAAGGGCAAAGAATATGTTCACTTGAAACACACAGGTATGGAAAAGATAAATTTCTGGCATTTCATTTTTGTGAAAAATATCCAATACATAACGATAGAAAAGAGTGTACAAGCGTTATTTTTCATGAATGGGCAGTTCAAGATTTCTCATTAACCCGTCTATACCATAGCAAACTCCCAGCATCTATTATTTTCCAACCACTGACTGATTTGTTTACCCGACCGGGATGTGATATTATTTTCCCCTTATTAAAAAAACATACCGGTAAACAAATGGTCCGAATATTAAATATCACCTATCATACTGTTGAAACCCATATGGCACAAATATATAAAGAAATTGGCATTAATTCCTGTTATCAATTGGAAGAATATTGTCTCCTTAATAATTATGATCTCTATGTGCCAGAGAAATTTTCACAGGAAGAAAGAAGAATGTTTATTTAAAATTACCACGGAGTTTCTATGAAAAACTATACGATATCACCTCAGATTATCAACACAATGGAAATAAGTAATGAACCGTGGGGAGTCAAAGATGAAAACTCATGCTTTCTTTATGGTAATCAGGCATTTAAAAACATCCAAAACCTTTCTTACTCATTTGATTACGAAGGGCTTTTTGATGATGAAATCCCTTGGGATGGTGCTGAGTTTGCAAAAGAATTCATTGCCCATGATAAAAATGTAATGACAAAAAAAGGAAGAATATGTTCACTTGAAACACATGTATACGGGAAAGGAAAAATCCTATCATCTTATTTCCAAGAAAAGCTCCCATTATACAATGACGAAAACGAATGTATCGGAATCCTTTTCCATGCATGGGAAGCTAAAGAATATTCATTAACCCAATTACATCAATATCATAAAAACTTACCATCATCCATTATACTCCAACCACCAACAGATCTTTTTACCCAACAGGAGTGGAATATCATTTTCTTCTTTCTACAAAAATACACCAGAAAACAGATTGGACAGAGATTGAACATCGCTTATCGTACCGTTGGAGCATATATATCGCGGATATATAGCAAGATAGGTATTAATTCCAGTAAACAGTTGGAAGAATATTGTCTGGCGAATAATTTTCATCATTATGTACCAGAAAAATTCTTATTGACTTAAAAATATTATTATCAAACTATTCAGGTAATTTTCAATTACTGATAATGACTGCGGCAGCCTTAATTGATTAATAAGGCTACCGCTGAAACAATATATTGATCCCATTTTGGCAAAAGGGATCAAATGGCATTTTACGGTGCATCGGGTAAAAACTGCCAGCGCCACACATGCAACCTAAACTTACTTCCACAATCCAGACAACAGATATTTGGATTATCCGGAGTGGTGACCACCCCCACGATATCCAAATTCGCAGACTGACAATGAATGCAACAAACCCCCTGCCTTCCAGGCTTAAATCCTGACATATAGCGGGGGTACGGTGTAATAGGCTGATCACCCAGCTCATCAAACAGCGGTTGTAGCCGTTTACGATAGTAGTTAAATACCTCCAATTTTCGGAGTTTACCTATTACCAGTGCATTCGCAGGCCGCCACTGTGTCCACAACATGACCAATACAGAATACAGGCGATAGTAATATTTCTCCTGCAACCGATAAAATATCGAGCCGGCACTGGCAGAAAACGTCTTATCACAGGCCCGGCAATAATATTCATCATGGTGATGCACCCTAACGTAAGCTGTCAAACGCCGGTTCCCACACCAAGGACATTCATAGACTCCACCCAGGGACGGATTTTGTTCATCCAGACGATCAGCCAGCGCCCGCAGTACCGGCTCTCTTTGCCAGACACATCTTAAATGCTGGTATTGTGCTTGCGTGGTATGCGCAAATAACCGCTGGAACCAATCAGGCACCGGCACCTCATCATCCTGTGTTTTCTCGGCAAACGGATCAATCCCCTTAGGAATTTCCGGGTAGATCACAAATTGATGCTGGCACACTTCACAGTGAACCATTGGATTGCCCGCAGGCATCTCTTCAACGTAGCTTAACTGTGATGATCGGCATGCCGGGCAATGTATTCCTTGCTGGCCCGGCATGAAGCCCAGCAAATAACGGGGATTCGGTGTCGCCGAGCGTTTACCAATCAGCATCAGAACCGGCTTTAGCCGCTGGCAGTAACGTCTCCAAGATTTCTTATAATAACAACCACTTACCCACATTGCTTCTTCAATACGCCAGCAGCCCCAAAGCGTTACCAGGACAGCGTATAAACGGGCCTGCTGATTACTATCAAGTTGATGAAATGGTGTACCGGCATAGTAAGAGTGGTGATGCCGACAGAGGCGGCAATAGTACTCCTGATGTGTAGACTCCATCGGTCTCATGGACCTGATTTCATGACAACCGCTGGGAATGCAACAGATTTCCTCCGGTGGATGATATTTATCGAGTTCAGCAGCCAATTCACGCAGCACCGGTTCACGCTGCCAGATTTGGCATACAGTGGCATACTCTTCTGCCCCCAAATGAGAGAAAGCTTGCGGATACCAGGCAGGCAGCGGCAAAGCATTAGTCACAATATTATTCATAATAAAAATAGATTCCTTATAGTTCACTGAGTTAATTAAAAGAAATGACGGAAGATCCAACCGCAATGTTTTCACCTGCCGATGAAAAATGGATTAGTTCATTGAATTAATCAGAATGCTTTTTCGCACTCATTAGCCACATCACCTAAAAAATAATGCCAAATATATCGCTATCCGAAATCGCCCGGTCTTTTACGAAAGGTTTTCGTTATTACATCCCAAAACATAATCAGCTCATCTTCGATATATGGCGTTGAAGGTAACTGGTAATTCATTGACATAATACCAACACAGACTTTTTCTTCATCTACCACCATATCATTGATAATAAAATCAAATCGATACCGAGGATTACTATCAAAAGGTTGTAGACCTACGACTAATAACTCTTCCCCATGAATACCGTTTATTTCTCTTTCCCCCTTTCTTATTACCCTGCCACAATTAACGAACCAATCCCTTTCAGCTTCACCAATACGTTCAATTAAATAACCTTCTTTAAGGTCATTAATTATTTCAATACCGAATGTGAAATGATCATCCTCATTTCCCCGATAGACAAAAGTCATATTCACTTTCTCATCATCATTATCATGACTGTCAATAAAACCATCAGGGATACAGATTCCTGCCACTGTTGGGATTTCTCTATCCTTTCTGCCACTGATTCTAGAAATAAGCCTTTGCATTTTGTCCAAAGTTTGAGAAAGCATTTTATATTGACGTTCTTCCATCCCAGATTTTATATAAAGTTTTTTTGAATAACGGTATTTATCATCTGAGATTTCTATAAATTTCATCTCTATGATAAAAGCCACACCATTATCATATAAATGGGCTTCTAACACTCGGATAAAGCCGGGTTCACTGACATTATTATTTCTGTCAAAAATAACACCGTATAAGTTCCCCTGGAGATGATGAACCTTTTTTAAAAAAGGCAGATCTTTCGGATCGTTAGTCTTGGTCACCCTTAATTTCTGTTCCCTTATTTGTATCCGCTGTTCAAATGCTGACAAATTCAAGCGCTTGGTTTCTATTCTTGCATCACCAATGAATATCCCAGTATTGATGATATTTTCAAATGCTAAGGGAATATCAATCAGATAACGCCCAACACAACGAGTTTGCATATTTGCTAATATTTCAGTTTTCATTTTCTTCTCCTTTTTGGATTAAAATAAGGGTAATAAAGGGCAGGAAAATATCACTGCCACAAGATATAAATAATCACGATAGCCAATAAAATAAGTAAGGTATTTCTTATTCAATCTCACGCCATATCAACGCCATTCCATTAGAGGACAGTATCTCTTCATTTCTCAGGTCCCCCTCGCGGGGTCGGTTCCAGCATCTTTCCTGCCCAACGCGCTTTAAGCTTCTCTTTGCCGATTTGCACTCGCCGCGCTTCAATAAACTGTCTCTGCTGACTCGTCACCTCGCCCACATGATGGGTGAACGCCTTCGTCTGCGCCGCGTCCGGTAACAGGGGGATCCGTTCTCGGGTGGATAAATCGTGGGCGCTCACGTCCAGCGGAGTGAAGTGAGCTTCGTTGATGGCATCCGCCGCCATGTTGCCGACTTTTTTCCGTTTGAAGATAAACAAGACACTGCCAACTGGTGACGCGGCCCCGACCACATTGCCGGCCACCGTCAAAAGCGACAGGGGTTTATTACACATTTTGCCGAAGTAAATCACCCGGTAACGGAAATAACCGCCCTCCGGTTCACGCGTATCCAGCGTAGAGTACATAAACCAGGCGCGGGAATCATGCACCTGATTGTCATATAGGGCCACCAGTAATGACGTCGAGAATTCTGGCTGACCCGCTTTTCCCGCCGGAGCCGTCAGGAAAAGCGGTTTGACCAACGCCGCTCCCGCCGCTTTCATTTGCTGATATTCCTTGTCCTCATCATCACTGTTCAACAGATAAAGGGCATTGCCCAGAATGTTATCGACAACAAATTGCTTCACAGTGTGTATCTCCCGCCGGTCTCCCCGGTAGTCACGGCTAAATTCCGCGGCCGCTTCCCGCAACTGATTCTGGGCAGTTTCCGGGTCAAAATCTGGCACACCCGGGACCAACACCGGGGGTTCTCCCCGCCCACCGCTGGACGCAAAAGCCGTCCGCTGGGCTTTCCGTTGCTTTAACACCGCCTGCTGCTTTTCTTCCTGCGCCTGCTGACTTTGCGCATAGTGGGCTTTTTTCGCATCACGGTTGGGGGCTTCATGGAAAAACGGCGCACTGAGCAGCGTACCACCGGCGTAACGGTTGATACGCCAGGCGGTCAGCCAGTCCATCTGGTTTTTCATGGCCTGCTCCAGCGCCACAGTTGACCGTACCGGTTCAAAGCGGGCAGCGTCCTCTTCCGATAGAGGGTGTTTGGGCATCTCCAGGCCCAGGGTGACGTGACGCCAGGCGTTGAAGCGGTTGACAAGTTCAAGAGCAGCTTCAAATTCTTTCTGGATATCAGCGGGCATCGCTCTCCACAATTGAGATTGCAAACCATTGGGTAATACTGACGGAGGGACTTTAAGCGGTGCTCCGGATTGAAAAGCTGCCGCGTACATCTCATGTAAGGCAATCTGCGACAACAGTAATCCGTCTGTTTTACCTATCGATTTACCCTGATCTCCCGGTGGATAACCCCCGCCTAAATCGGAATGCACCCCGGGATAAATCACTTCGGTACTGCCTGTCGGGTAAGTACCATCGGAACGGCGAATGGAATCCATCGGGAAACTCAGCCGCTGTTCATGGGTCGAGACCAGATGCACACAGCGTTTCACCAGACCACCGTAAATCGCCTCCGCTGGCAGCTCTTGCGTGCCGTCAGCCCAGGCCATATGGCCTTCAACCACCGGAACCACATGGCTCACCCCGACCGACGCCACCGTGTCAAACAGCCCGAGAAACTCCACACTGATGGGCAGGTTACCATCCGGGTCGGTTTCGTTTTTCGCTTGCAAACACTGTGACGGTTTCAGGTTATCTCCCCTGGGTGGCGGCAACAGTTCGGCCAGCCAGTTGACAAAGGCCCGCGCCTCCGCGGCCCCGCGGGAGAAACCATACACATACAACTTCATCCCCAGCAGTTTGGATTTGCCCCGTCCCGGCTGGCTGCGGGCTATGACCAGCTCACGTTTTAAGCGGGCAAACTGCTTATAAAACTCGCCATAACGGTTATGCGCCCCCCCCAAGCCCAGCGTGTGCCATGTGGTGGCCATTGCCTCAAGGGATTTTTGGCAAGCAGTATCATCAATTTTGTCGTTTGCTAATACGCGCTTTAATACATCAATCAGCCGCAGCAACGCCCAGTTGATCCGGTCTTCGCCCCGGTCAGCGGCGGCCAGTCCCAATGTACTGTAATCCAGATCATTAATTTCCGGGAAGGGGGTACCCACACCGGGAATATAATATTTAAAGTACTTTCCGCCAGTGCTGTCGACATCGTCCAGCAGCGGTTTACCCGCCGCACCACCGGCATAACCGGCCCCAATCGTCGTCTGGAAAAGACGGGCAATATTGGTCGGGTGGTTAGGAACGGCCTGATAAAGGTCGTTATATAAATTATTGCCGGTCCCATCAAAAAACAGGCTGACATGCAGGGTCTTACAGCAGGGCGGCACCACCCGACGATCCGCTGCCAGACACAATTCCTGATGGTAGGCTCTTTCATCACTGGTCTGACGGTGACAATTTTGCCCGACCAGATAGCTTTTGGCCGGCAACCGTCCCTGAGCCGGGAAGGGACCTGGCAACCAGACAGCATCGTTATGATTTATTTCGGACATACTTTGGGCTCCTTCATTTTTAAAGGTTCTTTAATTGGATAATTGGGACTGTTATAGGTGTTACAGGAGGTGGTGACTTTGACCTGATCACAGGGTAAAAAATGCACCGTAATGCCGCAGGTGCGCTGCCCGGTATAATCGGGCACCGGCACTACCCGGCTATGTTGGCGTTTCTGAGAGTCGATTTTTTCCCTCCATGCTAAATATTTCTCCCAATTTTCATATCCGGGAAAATCATAGGAATAAGCTACTCCAGTCTCCCAATCCACCCGGACCGCCATACCCGGTTTCCATTTCGCTGGCACGCTATAGCAGCAGCCACCCCCTCCACCCTGGTACGGCCCGATAATATCGATACCGGGATTACCATCCACACTGAACCGATTAATCGCCCATTTAGTATGATTAATGGCCTCAATGGTTCCCGCCTGCGCCGGAAACTGGCTGCAAACAACCAGTAACAGACACAAAACCACCAGCCTAAGCTGTTGTTTTTTCATCTTCGACTCCTTCACATCGGGGATAATCTGGACTTGAGATGCCTGTATGCATTACTTCGGACATACTTTCGGCTCCTTCATTTTTAAAGGTTCTTTAATTGGATAATTGGGACTGTTATAGGTGTTGCAGGAGGTGGTGACTTTGATCTGATTGCAAGGCAAGAAGTGCACCGTAATGCCGCAAGTGCGCTGCCCGGTATAATTAGGCACCGGCACTACCCGGCTATGTTGGCGCTTCTGAGAATCGATTTTTGCCCGCCATACCAAATATTCATTCCATTTGTCGAAACCAGGAAACCCTTCCGTAGTTCCCACTCCGGTTTCCCAATCCACCCGGACCGTCATACCAGGCTGCCACTTCTCCGGGGCCCGGTAGCAGCAACCACCCCCACCGCCCTGATACGGCCCGATGCTATCGATACCGGGATTACCATCCACACTGAACCGATTAATCGCCCATTTGGTATGATTAATGGCCTCAATGGTTCCCGCCTGCGCCGGAAACTGGCTGCAAACAACCAGTAACAGACACAAAACCGCCAGCCTAAGCTGTTGTTTTTTCATCTTCGACTCCTTCACATCGGGGATAATCTGGACTTGAGATGCCTGTATGCATTACTTCGGACATACTTTCGGCTCCTTCATTTTTAAAGGTTCTTTAATTGGATAATTGGGACTGTTATAGGTGCTACAGGAGGTGGTAACTTTGACCTGATCACAGGGTAAAAAATGCACCGTAATGCCGCAGGTGCGCTGCCCGGTATAATCGGGCACCGGCACTACCCGGCTATGTTGGCGCTTCTGGGCATTAATTTTTCTATCCCATTCCAAATACTTCTCCCAATTTTCATACCCGGGAAAATCGTCGGAGAAAGCCACTCCGGTTTCCCAATCCACCCGGACCGTCATACCAGGCTGCCACTTCTCCGGAGCCCGGTAGCAGCAACCCCCACCACCGCCCTGATACGGCCCGATGCTATCGATACCGGGATTACCATCCACACTGAACCGATTAATCGCCCATTTGGTATGATTAATGGCCTCAATGGTTCCCGCCTGCGCCGGAAACTGGCTGCAAGCAACCAATAACAGACACAAAACCGCCAGCCTAAGCTGTTGTTTTTTCATCTTTGACTCCTTCACATCGGTGATAATCTGGACTTGAGATGCCTGTATGCATTACTTCGGACATACTTTCGGCTCCTTCATTTTTAAAGGTTCTTTTATTGGGTAGTTCGGACTACCGTAGGCGTCACAAGAGGTCGTGACTTTAATCTGATCACAAGGCAAGAAGTGCACCGTAATGCCGCAGGTATCACCGCCATTCTGATAATAGGGCACTGGCACTACCCGGCTATGTTGGCGTGTATAAGCATCCATTTTTTTCTTCCATGCCATAAATTTTTCTCTGTCCGCAAATCCTGGAAACCCTTTTGTTCCCCCGACACCAGTCTCCCAATCCACCCGGACCGTCATTCCTGGTTTCCATTTCGCTGGCACGCTATAGCAGCAACCACCCCCTCCACCCTGGTACGGTCCGATAATATCGATACCCGGCGTATCATCCACACTGAACCGGTTAATCGCCCATTTGGTATGATTAATGGCGATAATCACGCCCGCCTGCGCCGGAAACTGGCTGCAAACAACCAGTAACAGACACAAAACCGCCAGCCTAAGCTGTTGTTTTTTCATCTTCGACTCCTTCATATCGGTGATAATCTGGACTTGAAATGCCTGTATGCATTACTTCGGACATACTTTCGGCTCCTTCATTTCTAAAGGTTCTTTTATCGGGTAGTTTGGGCTACCGTAGGCGTCACAAGAGGTCGTGACTTTAATCTGATCACAAGGCAAAAAGTGCACCGTAATGCCGCAGGTATCACCGCCATTCTGATAAGAGGGTACCGGTACTACTCGGCTATGTTGGCGTGTATAGGCATCCATTTTTTTTACCCATGATAAATATTTTTCATAATCTGCATATCCAGGAAAACCTTTCATGCTTGCCTCACCAGTCTCCCAATCCACCCGGACCGTCATACCCGGTTTCCATTTCGCTGGCACGCTATAGCAGCAGCCACCCCCTCCACCCTGGTACGGCCCGATAATATCGATACCCGGTGTATCATCCACACTGAACCGGTTAATCGCCCATTTGGTATGATTAATGGCGATAATCACGCCCGCCTGCGCCGGAAACTGGCTGCAAACAACCAGTAACAGACACAAAACCGCCAGCCTAAGCTGTTGTTTTTTCATCTTCGACTCCTTCACATGGGGGATAATCTGGACTTGAAATGCCTGTATGCATTACTTCGGACATACTTTCGGCTCCTTCATTTTTAAAGGTTCTTTAATTGGGTAGTTCGGACTACCGTAGGCGTCACAAGAGGTCGTGACTTTAATCTGATCACAAGGCAAAAAGTGCACCGTAATGCCGCAGGTACGCTACCCAGTATAATCAGGTACGGGGTAGATAAAGTGTTCGGTATCTTTTGCAATCGCTGGCAAGCGACGGTATTCAAGACCAAACGGAACTCAAACCAAATAAAGATCCAAGAGTCAGTCAGAATAAATCTGCTACACATAGGGTTGTACGTTGTGCAAGGTGTAACACTATTTTTGGAATGTTATTTAATCGCATGGACTGTTAATGAATCATCACATCCTCTTAATGGGTGCATATATAAATCAAGTCTTTTTTTATCAAATAGCACAATAAGTTAAAGGCCAAATAAATATAATTTCTGTAAAAACAAAAAAATAAATACACTACTTTAATAAAATATAAATAAAATTACATTTATTTACATAAAAAGAATTTATTTATCATAACAAAATAGCCAGACTCGCCATCTTTAATACAATAGCGCAGTCAGCCCATAATTAAATTATTTATTTTAATTTAAATCAATTGGTTACAATTAAAATAAAATAAACAACCTCACTTTACATCCCGCTACCTAAATAGATAAAAAATAATGATTCTCATTCATGATATGCGAATGAGAATATCTTCAGTGATAGCCAAAAACAGACAGCAATATTCTTACCACCACCAATCAAGCCTAATCCTTCTCGCAAAAAAACACGACTTATTAAACAGGAATATTATTACGATATATGTCACCCCGGTGAGTGACAGAAACCCATTTAATATTTTCATGATTTTCCGGTGATAATGGTCAGCAAACCCGTCATTAATCCTCATTAATGAGGAAATATCTGCCCCTCAGTCTGCGATAAGATGACACGAAGACGAGGGATCTCAGGAATAGGCCCGCTCATAACGATGACTCAACTTGGTTATGAGGCATTGAACTCAATAATGGGATTAATACCGTACCCCTCTAGCGGACAATGAATGAGATCCCCTACCAAAGCGGCCTGTTTACCGTCAAAATACATTGTTGAAGAAGCGGTGATCACTTTTCCACCTCGATCAGTGGCATCACCTAAACAAACAATACCAGACATTGTGATATCCTCTATTGATTATCGAAATAACCCTAAATAAATTATCAGGCATCTGTAAATAATATTTTATACCGAGATACCTCGTTATTGATTTTAATAACTCCATACCTTTAACCATTGAATTAAATAATAAATAAGCGGTCCACTCAGTAGCACCGCAACAGGGATTAAAAACAGCATATGTTTGTATTTTTTTCGCTTAACACATTGAACCACCCGATAAATGATATAACCATCAATAATCATTATGACCGGCCAGACATAATAGAAAACAAGAAAAAAACAGACTAATACCGTCCCCAAAAAATCAAACTTAATCACTTTGAACCCCCATGAATACATTATTAAAAAACTCAGATTCCCACGAAGAGAATAGCCACAGTTACCAATAAAATCAGTAAACGCTTTTTTATTTAACTTTCACCGCTTGAACCATTTTGACAATTGAACATGAAATACCTATTGGTATATTAGTTCCCTTTATCCACCCTGCTTATGTTAACCCCGACATCCCGATAAGGGGATTAATTTAACGCGTATTTTTATCGCTCGCCGAAAGCACCCGGTCTTTTACGAAAGCTCTTCGTTACTGCATCCCAAAATGCCACCAGTTCATTTTCACTATACGGTGTTGGCGATTCCCGGTCATTACTCAAACTAATACTAACATAAGGGTTTTTATAATCTCCTACCGTTTCATTAGCAACTAATTCGAACATATATTGAGGGATCTTAGTATCAGGTTCCGATAACATTCCTTCCGAACCTGTTGTTAAAAACTCTTCACCGTGAGTACCGTTCATTTCCCTTTTTCCTTTCTTTATTGTCTTGGCATGCATGGCTAATAATATCCCTTCCATTCCACCAATACGATCTAATAAATTACTTTCTTCTTTAATATCATTAAATATTTCAACCCTAAATTTGAAATGATCATTTCCATTCCCTCGATAAACAAAAGTTATATTTTCCATCTCATAACGACTACCAGCAATAAATCCATCAGGGATACAGGTTCCTGCCACTGTCGGAATTTCTGTATCCTTTCTGCCGCTGATTCTAGATAATAACTCTTTCATTTTCACCAGAGTTCTAACTGTGGTATTCAATTCACTTTCGCTAACTTGTGCTTTGATAAAGTCTTCCCTATCATCAGCATATTTAGTATCAGACAGATCCAACATTTCCATTACAATTTTAAATGCGACACCATTATTATACAAATGTGCTTCCAGTACTCTCCCA